>JANOHS010000263.1:0-6852 GCA_031406655.1 Micrococcales bacterium | reverse complement strand
GCACGACGACCTGGCTGATGCGCCTGGGAGTCATGGTGCTCGTGGTCGGCGTTGCGGCGTTCGGCTTCATGTACTACCAGGACCAGTACGCCGTCCAGGCGGGACCGTCACTGGTGGAGCGGCAGATCGAAGGCGCCGAAGCAGCCGTGAAGAAGACGCCGAACAATCTCACCGCGCGGTTTGCCCTCGCGTCGGCCTATCGGTCGGACAAGCGAAACGATGAAGCGCTGAAGCAGTACGACGAGATCTTGAAAGCTGAGAAAGCGAATAGAACGGCACTGCTCGGGCGCGGCAGCATCCTCATGACGAAGGGTGACCTCGATGCTGCGGCGACGACGTACCGCAAGATCACCGCCTCGGCCGTCAAGGGGGAGTTCGCCGGCGCCGACACCCAGCTCGCCGAGGCCCACTACTTCCTCGGCTCGATCGCCGTGAAGCAGGGCAAGACCAAGGTTGCCATCACCGAGCTCACCGCCGCGCTCAGGATAAACCGCACGGACTCGGACGCCTTGTACCTCATGGGCGTTGCCCAGCTCAAGGATGGCAAGGCCAAGCTCGCCGTCGACTCTCTGAAGCAAGCGCTTCTGTTTGTGCCAACCGGGTGGTGTGAGCCTTACTCCCAGCTCGAGGCGGCCTACGGCAAGCTTGCTCAAGCACCGCAGGCGACGTATGCCGCAGCGATGGCGGACTTCTGTCAGAAGAGCCCAGACGAGGCGAAGACCCAGCTCAAGACGCTGGTTAAGGGGCCCGTGGCAGTCGATGCCCTGATGGGGCTCGCTCTGATCGCGGAGACGGAATCCAACAAGGCGGAGGCGGTCTCCTGGTACAAGCAGGTCCTCACCGTCGATGCCAAGAACATCGGCGCGATCTCCGCGCTGTTGCGCCTCGGGGAAGGCCCCAGCGCTACCAAGACCCAGGGACCAAAGTCATGACAATCTTCGACACAAACACTGATTCGGCCCCGGAGGTCGACGAAGACGTCGCCGATGAGGTGACGCCCACGAAAATGAGCAAGAAGCGCAAGGGGGCGATCACGGCGCTGGTCATCGCCCTGGTGATCCTGGCCGTCGTTGCCGCGTGGTACCTGATGAACCGCAAGCCCCTCTCCGAGCTGCCCGGTCTCAGCGACACCAAGGTGCCGCACTACCAGTTCAGCATCTACGGGGCAGCCCGCCCACTGGGCGTCGCCGTCACCCCGACCGGGGACCGCGTCTATGTCACGGAGTCCGGCGGCAAGCAGCGCGTGTTGATGTTCGACCGCTCCGGCAAGACGCTCGGCACCCTCACACCCCCAGCGTCAACCGGCAAGGCGCATGCCCCCGTCTTCGTTGCCATCAACCCCACGACGCAGGACGTCTACGTCAGCGACCGGCTCACCGCCTCGATCTACATCTACGACGCGAGCGGTAAGTACCTGCGTACGTTCGCCCCCAAGGGGGACCTCGGCGGCGAGTGGAACCCCTTGGGACTCGCGTTCGCCCCGGACGGCACTCTGTTTGCCACCGACGTGCGGGAGATACCTAAGAAGAGTCACCGGGTCACGTCGTTCGGACCCGATGGAACCCTGCGGCACTCGATGGGCACCCCCGGGCAGCTGTCCTTCCCGAACGGGATCGCGGTCGACTCGCACGGCAACATCGAGGTCAGTGACAGCAACAACGGTCGGCTGGTGGTCTTCAATGTGGCCGGCAAGATGCTCGCCATGATCAGTCCTGGTGTGGGAGAGGGCGACCTCGGCCTCCCGCGAGGCGCCGCCGTCGACGACTCCGACCGGCTCTATGTCGTGGACACCGCCGACCACATGGTCCGGATCTACAGCATCGGCGAGGCGAATGCGACGCCCACCTACACCGGGGCCTTCGGTACTGAGGGACAGACCGACGGAGCGTTCCAGTACCCCAATGGGATCGCCACCGACAAACGTGCCCACGTCTACGTCACCGACCGGGAGAACAACCGGGTCCAGGTGTGGGGCTACTGAGTTATGAGAGAGAGGTGCCACGCGCCCAACCGTCGTTCCGTGGAGCGGCAGATGAAGTTGTCTGAGTTTATGCACAATCAAAGTAAGGAAAAGGAGCAGGGGTAATGAGAAAAGGAAGCAGGGCAATGAAATTCCTTTTTCTAGGAATTGGAAGCGCCGCCCTCATCACGATGGCCGGAGTCGGCACAGCACAGGCTGACAACGGGCCGCACATTTCGGGCGCGGCAGCCGGGGCGACGCCGATCGACACAGCCGTAGGTGCCAACGCACAGTGTGCAGGCTGTCACCGGGTCCACACAGCCAAGTCAGCCGATGGCATGCTGCTGAAGACCACTACCCAGAAGGAGCTGTGCTACACCTGTCACGGAACCACCGGCAGCGGTGCAACAACTGACGTTCAAGGCGGCATCGGCTTTGACGGGACCAACACGGCACTCCGAGGCGGCGGCTTCGAGAACGCCTTGATCGACACCAATGGTGGGACCGCGCAGTATACGGTGACCAGCCGCGGGCTCCGGCCAACCCTTCAGAAGATCCCGGCCCTAACGGTCGGAGAGGCCACAACCTCGAGCCACAGCATTGATGGCTCACCCCAGGTTATCTGGGGCAACGGTGCCATCTCGGCGACAGCGAACATCGGCAAGCCTGGCGTTAACCTCGAATGCGGTTCGTGTCACGACCCACACGGCAACAAGAACTACCGCATCCTGAAGCCGGTCCCGAATGACAGCGGCGCTGTTGGAAGTGTCGCTATCCCTGACCAGCCGGCCAAGGTGTACACAACCTCGGACTACTGGCAGACCCTCGCCCCCGGCGTCCCCGCCACATCGGGGAAGACTGGCCTTCCGGTTGTCTCACCTGACGGGTTCATCGCCAACATCTCGGACTGGTGCCTCACCTGCCACACCCGTTATGAAGGACTGAGTGGCGCCAGGTCGCTGGACTCCGGTGACGCGATCTTCACGTACCGGCACACCACCGCCAAGATCGACGTGAATGGTACGCGTAACTGCATCACCTGCCACGTCGCTCACGGCTCGAACGCCAAGATGGCGAAGGAGTCCAGCCGGGTCGAAATGCCTGGTGGCGCTGTTCCAACCGCAGGCAACGCAAGCGACAGCAGGCTGCTCCGCATGGACAACCGCGGCGTCTGTGTCATGTGTCACAACTTCTAAGAAGTAGTTAGCCACATAGAAGTTGATTTCTAGAGACTTCGGGTGGCCCGGTCTACCGGACCACCCGAAGTTCTCCCAAACGAACAGCCCAGGAGTGAGTTGTGAAGCGCATGAGCAAGAGTCCAGTTCGCCGGATTCGCCTAAGAGCCGTGGTGGCATACCCGGCCGTGGCGCTCGTCGCCGCTCTCGCCCTCGCAATCACCCCCTTCAGTCCGGCGCAGGGTCTGACACTGGCAGTCTTGCCCACGCCGACGGACACCTTGGCCGCGACGGCTGTACCCACGACCGCCGCTCCGACCTCAGTGCCCACCACTGATGTGCCAACCTCGGTCCCCACGTCAGCGCCGACTGGGGTCCCCGCGACGACTGTCCCCACGTTGGTACTCACCACTGCTCCTGGCCCGGTTCCCAATCCGACCCCTGGCGTCGACCCCAGCCTGGCCCCAGCGGTCGCCGTCCCGGTCGCCCAACACGTGCTGGCACTGGTCGAAGATGCCGGCCTCGAGGCCAGCTATCTGGCGGTGGACGCTCCGGTGCTCGACGGATCGCAGTTCCAGACCTTCCGGGTGCGCTTCCAGCTGCGCAACGACGGAACCGAGACGATCACTCAGACCCCACAGCTGGAATACCGAGCGGACGGGGCCGCTGCCTTCGCCGCCGTTCCCGAAGCACCCCAGCTGGGAAGTCCCCTCCACGTCGCCCAGGAATGGGTGCCGAGCCTTGGCGGGGGCACGAAGCAAGGCCCGCTGGAGGAGGACATCGTTGCCGCCGACTTCAAGATGCCACTCTCGGCGGGCGAGGCTGTTGTTGGTCATCACTCGATGGGCGCCAACCCAGACGTGCCGATCACCATTCCGGCGGCCTCCTACACTGAGCAGGAGTTCACGGTTCAGCTGACGATGGATGCGAAATACCTGACGGGCTACGAGCTTCGGATCACCGACGGGGGAACCGCGCTGGCTGGAACACAGGTAGCAAGGATCGTCCTCGGCCCGCAGCCCGTGCTTCAGCTCAGCACCGGCCAGCGCCAGGGCGTTGTCGTGGTTGACCCCCCGGCCGCGAACGCAGCCGGAGCTGTCTACTCGCTGCTTGCCGCGCCGGCGGTCGCCCCAGACGCGACGTCGGCGACCGCAATCACCACGAGTCAGCCTGCGGGCGCGCCGCTCTATGCGTTGGATTCCGGCTCTCTCAGCCCTGCGACCGTTGCAGTGTCCAGTCCTGCGGCTGTCGTCGGCACCGACGTGCCGGTGGCTGAGTCGCCCAACACCCACGGCCAGTGCGCTGCCTGTCACCGCGGACACGCCGCAAAGGCCCCCGACCTGACCAAAGAGAACCAGCAGAGCACCCTGTGCTTCAGCTGCCACGACAGCGCGGGACCCGGCAAGGACGTCAAGAGCCAGTACGACCTCACGCGGCCCGTTAACGATGCGGGTGCACGCGACTACTACTCGCACGAGGCCGTGGATACGAGCACTTCATCCAGGCACACGCTGGACGTGAACGAGTTCGCGGGTGTGGACAACCGTCACAGTGAATGCGCCGACTGTCACAACTCGCACAAGGCCGGAACCACCGACAGCACCCAGACCGAACAGGGATGGGACGCGTCGGGGCGCCTCGCCGGCGTCACGGGGGTCGAAGTCACCAACGGCGCAACAGCCGACTCGACTCCCACCTACAGGCTCCTGGACGGGGTCACCGAGCCGGTCACCCGCGAATACCAGCTCTGCTTCAAGTGCCACTCCGGTTACACCAAGCTCTTGCCGCCGATCGCGGGGAAGCCCTCGAAGGATGCCCTCGACAAGGCCGTGGAGCTCAACCCGGCCAACCCCTCCTTCCACCCGGTCGAGGCGGCCGGGACCAACCAGACGACGAAGATGGCCGACAGCCTGGCCGGGACATCGCCGTACAAGCTATGGAACTTCAACACGACGAGCACGGTGCGATGCCTGAACTGCCATGCGGGCGGTGCAACGGAGCCGCTAGCGACCCCGACGGCCCTGCCGCTACCCGGCAGCTCCCTGCAGCCTCACACGTCGAGCAACCGCGGCATCCTGCTTGAGAACTACCTGGATCGAGAGCTCAAGCCACGCACCGACACCGCGACGCTCACGGCGGCTTACTCAGCAGGAGACTTCGCGCTGTGCTACGTCTGCCATGCCGAGGAACCATTCGCCAACGAGACGGACAAAGCGACGAACTTCCGTCTTCACGGAAAGCACATCAGCGGGCTGGAAGACAAGGGCGACGGAGGCACGGACATCGACACGGCCGGCGATGGGCAGGGAAACGCCACCTGTGCGGAGTGTCACTTCCGGATCCACTCGACGACGAACAAAGTCGGTATACAGACGAGCGACGACACCCGCCTGGTGAACTTCGCCCCGAACGTAGAGCCCAGCGGCGGCGCCATCTCGTGGACGCGGACCACCTCCCCCGGCGGAGGCTCGTGCACCCTGACCTGCCATGGCTACGAGCACACCGCCCGCCCCTACGGCGAGTGAGTCATCTGTGACCTGACCTCGTCGGTCGCTGCAACCGCAACCGGTAAGAACCTGTGCTGACGACGTTGCCACGCCTGGGCCTGATTGAAATGAGCGATTTAACGGGACCAACGTCTCTGTTCTGGGGCACAGGTCGACCGCACTCTAGGACGAGTTAGGTCAGTCCATAGCCCGAGGTCGGATGGGGAGACACGATGCAGTCGCAATGCAAGGCACAGGCCCATCTGTACCTTCCGCCGCGCCGTCATGTACTCCCGTGGGCTATCTCTATCCGAAATGTGCCACTCGACGGATAGTGCTCCAAATCGCTCAAAACGATACTAGATGCAAGAGCCAAAGCACCGTGGTTACGTCGCGGCGCGTGATGAGGACAGGAACAACTATGAGTCGTCAACCGGTATCCGTGGGGGGTCGTGCAGACACGACCGAGTTCAGGCAGGAGCTGCTTGGGCGGCTGGGCCTTCGAGCCAACGCGAGCGACCAGGATGTCGAGGCGGCCCACAACGGGCTGGTCGAGTTCCTCGAGCTGGCGCCGCACGGCGTGCAGTCCTGGGCTGCGGCCCGGACCACCGACGTGGATGAGGCGTTCGCCCTGCTGTCCGGCCCGGAGGAGGACCTCGTCCCTCCCGCACAGAACATGGCGATGGCCCAGGACGATCTGGATGAGGCGCCCCGGAGCCCTGCACCCGCACCGTTCGCCCCGCCCTCAGCAACGACCTCAAGCAAGTCACGGCGGACCCAGATCGTATGGGCGCTCGCTCCCCTCCTCGCCGCAGCGGTTGTCTTCGGTGTCTATTACATGGGCAAGGCCGACGACGTCCCCGGCATCTCGGGCACGCCGACCAGCTCGGCAACGACGGCGGCCCCGGGACCCACAACGGCCCCGGTCGACAAGGTCAAGGTCGCGGCTCTGATGAAGAAGATCACCGCCAACCCCAAGGACATCGCCTCGCTCCAGGGCCTCGGCGACGCCTACTTCACCGCCGCTGACTACAAGAACGCCAGCGTCTGGGAGCAGAAGGTCCTCGACGTCGACCCGAAGAACCAGATTGCGCTGCTGTCAATCGGTGCGGCCCAGTTCAACCAGGGCAACGCGGCGGAGGCCAAGAAGCACTGGCTCGTCGCCGCCAAGCTCTATCCCAAGAATGCCGAAGTCCACTACGACCTTGGTTTCCTCTACATGAGCCAGACC
>JANOHS010000171.1:0-1993 GCA_031406655.1 Micrococcales bacterium | reverse complement strand
GGCCTGGTGCGACACATGGCGGAGGTCGAACGCGCGTGGTTTCGCCGGCGGTTCGCAGGTCAGGACGTGCCGAGGCGCTACCAGTCCGACGCCGAGCCCGACGGCGACTTCGACGGCGCCGAACCCGATCCGGCGGTCGTGGAGGAAGCGTGGTCGGCATGGCATGAGGAGGTGGCCTTCGCCGAACAGTTTGCCCGTGAAACCGACCTCGGTCTCGTCGGGCGCGACTCGGCCGGCAACCCGATCTCCCTGCGCGAGCTTCTGGTGCACATGATCGAGGAGTACGCCCGCCACAACGGACACGCCGACCTTCTTCGAGAGCGAATCGACGGACGCATCGGACAGTAACGGCCCGGTTGCCGCAGAACGCTCGGCTGCACGCCGTACTGGATGTCCTTGGTGGCCGTCTCGCGAAGGCGTTACCTGGGCTTGGCCAGGTCCTCGACGACGACAACGTTGGGCAGCTTGGTGAGCTCATTCGGGTTGAGCAGGAGCTTGCTGGTGCGATTGCCGCCGCCCATGACCACCTGGGCCTGCTCCATGACGGCACTGTCGACGTAGATGGGCAGATCAGCAATGCCAAACGCGGTGACCCCGCCGATCATCATGCCTGTGAGGTCCAAGGTGGTCTGTTCGTCGGCGAAGGACAGACGCTTGACGGCGAGCAGCTCGCTTACTTTCTTGTTGACGTCCAACCGAGTTGAAGCCAGCACGACGCATGCGGCGTACTTCGGCGGGGCGATCTTCTTGGAGGCGACGAGGATGGTATTGGCTGCCTGCTCAATGGCGTAGCCGTAGTGAGCGCAGAAGGCAGCTGTATCGGCCATGGCGGGATCGCAGGGCAGAACCTCGTACGCCACATGGTTGCTGAGCACTGTTTGTCGGACCAGCGGATCAAGGGTTGTTTCGGTCATCTACGGAGATCTCCTTTCGTCCCTGCCAAGGGATCAACGCTAGCTGCGGACGCGGCTCATCGTCGGGTCGTACAGCGGTCGGAGGGAAGCGACCGCGGGGTACCTCCGGCCGGCGATCTCGACATCCCAGGTCCCGCTGTCGAGATAGGCCTGGTCGAGCGGCTCGCCCGCCTCGATCATGGCCAGCCCCACGGCGCCGCCGAGGGTGAAGCCGTATGACGCGGCCCTGACGTAACCGGCAGGAATCCCGTTGCGACGAATCACCTCGGCGTGGAACAACATTGGCTCGGGGTCCTTCACCAGGATCTGCACCAACCGTCGGGTCAGCGGCCCGGCCGCCTTCTTGGCCTCCACCGCGCGGCGCCCGATGAACTGGGTCGAGCGCCTGAGGTCCACGGCAAAGCCGAGTCCGGCCTCAAGCACGCAGTCGGTGTTGTCGATGTCATGGCCGTAGTCGCGGTAGCCCTTCTCCATCCGCAGGCTGGACAACGCCTTCAGCCCGGCGTTGCGCAGACCGACCGAGTGCCCGGCCTCGACAATGCGGTCGTACACGTACAGCGCCTGCTCGGTCGGTATGTAGAGCTCGTAGCCCAGCTCGCCGAGGTAGGTGATCCGGACGCACAGCGCCCGGGCAAAACCACAGTCGATCTCGCGAGCCGTCCGGAACGGGAACGCCTCGTTGGACAGGTCCTCCGTGGTGATAGCCGACAAAAGCTCGCGGGAGCGCGGCCCCTGAACATTGAGCTGCGCGTAACCGGAGGTCATGTCGGTGACGAAGACGTTCTCATCTGCACCGATGTTCCGCCGCATCCAGGTCTCGACGTGTCGGTGGGCCGTATCCGAGGCTACGACGAGGTAGTTCTGCTCGCTCAGCTTGGTGACGGTGAGGTCGGCCTCGATCAGTCCACCGTCATTGAGCCACTGGGTATAGGTGATCTTGCCCGGTTCACCATCGACGTTGTTGGCCGAGAGACGGTCGAGGAGACGTCCGGCGTCGCGGCCCTGCACCGCGAACTTCGACATGAACGACATGTCCATCAGGATCACGCCTTCGCGCGCGGCCCGGTGCTCTGCTTCCC
>JANOHS010000228.1:0-2678 GCA_031406655.1 Micrococcales bacterium | reverse complement strand
CCCCCACGGACCGCACCGGCCATGAACCAGACAAGCACCGATACGGCGACCACAGCGGCCAGGGCCCCCAGCGCGGAGTCGATGATCCGGGCCGGCCTTACCCGTATCCCGCGGCGCAGGCGGGAACCAACGAGGACAGCGATCGCCTGACCCATGGAGGCGAGGACGAACACCCAGAAGAGCAGGACCACGGTGCGCCACAGGACGTTCTCGTCCACGCTGTCCCAGCGCCGCAGCAGTCCTGGGAGCAACCACATGCCCAGCGCCCCGCCGGAGAGGAAACCCACCAGGGACATCACGCTGACCACGAAGCCCTGACGGTGACCGACGAGGGCATAGCCCACCAGCACGAGGGCCAGAGCCAGGTCGAGCAGGTTCGCGATCATGAGCGGCCCCTGTCGTCGGGTGACCTCGGCTGCACCGGGCCGTCACGGGGTCCGATGAAATGCGTGGGCAAGGGTCGGTGGTCGTCCCGGTCCCAGGACCGCTCAAGCCCGGCCAGCTCGATGACCTTGGAGATCAGCCCGGCCGTGAAGCCCCACACGAGCAGGCCGTCGACGTCGAAGGCCGGACCGACGAACCCGTTCGGGTGCCTGACCGTGAACCGCCTTGAGGGGTCGGTGAGCTCGGACAGCGGTGCGCGCAGCACGCGGGCGACCTCGCTGTGGTCCACGACGCTGATGGGGTGCGGCTGGGCCCACCACGCCAGAACCGGTGTGACGACGAAGTTGCTCGGCGGCAGGTACAGGGCGGGCAGCTCCGCCACGACCTGGACGCTGGCCGGGTCCAGGCCCACCTCTTCCTGAGCCTCCCGCAGCGCGGCCGAGACCGGCCCGGAGTCGGTGGGGTCGATCGACCCGCCGGGGAAGGAGACCTGACCCGCGTGCGAGCGCATGCTGTGCGATCGCTCGGTCAGCACCAGGTCCTCGCCGCCATCGGCATTGGGCCCGAACAGGATCAGCACAGCGGAGAGCCGACCGCCCTCATCGGGGGGCAGGAAGCGACCGAAGAACTCGGGTGTCAGCTCACCGAGCTGCGCCACCAGGTGCGCCATCCACCCCGGCCCCGCATCGACGGGGTCGGTCACGGCTGGACCTCCGTGAGCTCGTACCTGAGCAGCTTCAATGCCTTGGCCGGGTCGGTCTCACCCTCGCCGTACGACGGACACCAGCGAGCCACCGAGCACGCGCCGCACGCCGGGTTGCGCGCGTGACACGTGCGTCGCCCGTGGAAGATCACGACGTGCGAGAGCAGGGTCCAGTCCTTCTTCGGGATCAGAGCCCCCACCGCTTGCTCGACCTTGACCGGGTCAACGTCCTGGCTCCAGCCGAAGCGCCGGGACAGGCGCCCGAAGTGGGTGTCCACACTGATACCCGGGATGCCGAATGCGTTGCCCAGCACCACGTTGGCGGTCTTGCGCCCCACGCCGGGAAGAGTGACCAGATCCGCCAGCCGAGGTGGGACCTCGCCGTCGAACCGCTCGACAAGTGCCGCACCCAGCTTGATCAGCGAGTCGGTCTTGGACCGGTAGAAGCCGGTGGACTGGATCATGGTCTCGAGCTCGGTGCGATCCGCCGATGCGAGGTCCGCGGCAGCCCGGTAGCGCGCAAAGACAGCAGGAGTAACCATGTTCACCCGGATGTCAGTCGTCTGGGCCGACATGACCGTGGCCACCAACAGCTGCAACGGGTTCTCGAAGTCGAGCTCGCACTTCGCGTTCGGGTATCGCTCGACCAGCGCCCGATAGATCTTGCGGGCACGCCGGGTCAGCGCGACCGGAGACTCGGAGGTCGTTGTCGTGGGCACCCCGTCAGACTAAGCGAAGCCCGACTCTGCGGATCAATGCGCGTGGACAGTGCTGTCCCGAGGCTGCGCTCTGGCAGACTAAGGGCGTGGACACCCTCGTTGTGAGAAAGGCCCCCCTCTTCGCCGCTCTGGACGACGAGGCTGCAAGCGCGCTGATGCGATCGATGACGACAACGCATCTCGAGCGGGGCGATGTCCTCTTTCACGAGGGTGACCAGGGCGACCGTCTCTACGTGATCGGCGAGGGCAAGATCAAGCTCGGGATCATCAGCGTCGACGGCCGGGAGAACCTCCTGGCGATCCTGGGCCCGGGCGAGATGTTCGGCGAGCTGAGCCTGTTCGACCCCGGCGCGCGCACCGCAACTGCCACGGCCGTCGCCGAGACGCAGCTCATCGCGCTGGGCCACGACGACCTGCACAAGTTCCTCGCGGATCGCCCTGCCGTCGCCGCAACCCTGTTGACCGCGCTTGCCCGTCGACTTCGTCGCACCAACGGGAACCTGGCCGACCTGGTCTTCACCGACGTGCCGGGCCGGGTGGCCAAGGCTCTGCTCGACCTTTCCCTGCGTTTCGGCCGCCCTGCCGATGACGGCCTCCTGGTCGCCCACGACCTGACCCAGGAGGAGCTCGCCCAGCTCGTCGGCGCCTCCCGCGAGACGGTCAACAAGGCGCTGGCTGACTTCGCCTCGCGCGGCTGGATCAAGCTCGAGGCCCGCGCGGTCGTCCTCACCGATGTCGAGCGCCTCAAGCACCGCTCCCGCTGATCCTCACCTCACCTCCCCCCACCTAACCCCGCTGATCGCGCGTTTCGGCGTCCGAAGGACCGCGAAACGCGCGATCAGCGGTGTTCGCTCGAGGGTGGTAGGGGTGGG
>JANOHS010000217.1:0-2581 GCA_031406655.1 Micrococcales bacterium | reverse complement strand
GCGCCCTCGGTCGCCGGAAGCCTGTTCCAGAAGGCCCTCGACGTGGGGAAACGCGTCCTCGCCGGGGAGAGCCTGGCCTTCCAGTACTACCGGGCCAACGGCGCCAGCGGTCTGGTCACCTTCGCCGGGGTCCTGCCGGGGGAGATGCGCGCCCTGGAGCTGGACGGCACGACCGGCTGGTATGCCGAGAAGGACGCGTTCGTGGCGGCCGAGTCCACCGTGGACTTCGAGATCGCATTCTCCGGTCTGCGCACCGGCATGAAGGGCGGCGAGGGGTTCATCCTCGAGCGGTTCAGCGGGCACGGCACGGTGCTGATCGCCGGGGCCGGCAACTTCATCGAGCTCAACCCCGCCAAATATGGCGGCAAGATCCAGGTCGACACCGGTTGTGTCGTGGCCTTCCAGGACACCGTGCGCTACGGCGTGGAGCGCGTCGGGGCGCTCAACACCCAGACGATGATGACGGCGATGTTCGGTGGCGAGGGACTCTCGCTGGCCACGCTGGAGGGCGACGGCCAGGTCATCCTGCAGTCCATGACCATCGAAGGACTGGCCAAGGCCCTCGCCAAGAACATGGGCGTGGGCAACGACAAGCGAGGCCCGCTGGGTGGTTTGCTCTCGGGCAGTCAGGAGTAGCAATGGGTTTCATGGACAAGGCACGCGAAGCCGCGCAGCAGGCCACAACCAAGGCGCAGCAAGGCCTCGCCCAAGGACAGGCCAAGATTGACGAGGTGCAGACCACCCGGGCCGGAGACGGGTTGTTGCGCGATCTCGGGGCCGCGTTCTACGCCGAGCAGCGCAGCGGCGGTTCGCACGAGGCCGTCGTGGCGGCTCTTGGAGCGATGGACGCACACGTTGCGGCGCACGGTCCGCTGGGGGCGGGGTCTGCGCAACCCGCGTCGCCGCCGCCCGCGCAGCCCGGCGCACCGGCGGCCTCACCGTCCGCCGGTCCTGTCGGCGAGCCTCCTGCAGGTTCTCCCCCCGGTTCGCCGACCGCGGGTCCTGCGACATCCGGCGGGTTCACCCTGGATGACCTCTGAGGCGACTCACCAGCGCGGGCTCAGCCGAAGGGCGGTGAGCCTTCCGAGATGGCGACCGGCTCGCCCCGGGACCCGTCGACGACCTCTCGGCCGGCCAGCGAAGCGGTGAGCGTGACTCGCACGAGCACGGCCCGGTAGTCCGAGGTGCAGGCCACGTCCTTCGGCATCGGGGTGCGGGTCAGCGTGACCACGACCCGGTCGGGCTCCTGGACGACGTCGCGGCGCACGGCCTGGCTCGGGCAGCTCCCCGAGTCGCCATAGCGGACCACGAGAACCTTGGGGTCGGCGTCGGCATACGCCCCGTCGAACCCGAACGGCTCACGGTCTCCGGGTATGGCGGGCTTGCCCGTGGCCGGTGGCGGTGGCGGGTCCGCGGGGTCCGGCTCGATGGTGCCCGGATCCGTGCCCGGATCCGTGCCCGGATCCGTGCCCGGCTCTGTGCTCGGCGGAGGTCCCGGCTCGGTGCTGGCCGGGTCGGGGCCGGCCAGGAATCGATCGGCCACCGCCAGCGCGACCAGCGGTACCGGTGAGCCCTCCACGGTGAACAGCCAGGCAGGCACGAGGGCGGCGGCTCCATCGGCGAGGGCAACATGGCTGAGGCCGAGCCTCGCGCCGGTGATGGCGGGCCCCTCCGGGCATCCACTCTTGGCATCGCACGGTGCGCCCATCGCGATCACCGGTATGGAGTCGAAGGCACTTCTGGCGGTGCGCAGCGGGTAGGAGGCTCCTTCGCGGCCGGTTGACAGGAACCCGCTGGCGCCGACCAGCGTGGCCCGGCTCGAGAGCTGGAGCACGGTAGCCATCCCGTTGGTGCGGAGGCCGCCGGCAAGCGGCTCAACGACGACGCTCAGGCCTTCGACGCGGGTGGGGGAGGCGCTCAGACCGAGTGCTTCGCGGATCCTCGCGGTAGCGGCCAGCGCGTGCGACTCGGAGAGCAGTACCTTCTCCGGCGGCAGCGGCCGGGGGATCGTTGGCTCGCTGCACGCGATGGGCTCGCTGCCTGCGGGCGACGGGCACGCGTCAGCGGTGCCGGAGCCGGAGGAGCCGGAACCAGAGGAGCCGGCGTCGGAGGTGACGGTGCCGTAGGCGCAGATGGAGGGGTCAAGGTCCTTCGCGACGCCGCCGCCGGGCAAGGTGCCGTCCGACATGACCGGCGTGTCCGGCCCACACGTCGCGCCCCACGTCCATGGGTTGCCCGGCCGGTCGGTGACCACGAGGTCGCCGGTCCGCCATACGCCGTCGACCCGCAGGGGTGACCCGTCCTCACCCAGCGCCGCGGCGAGAGCGCGCACCAGGGAGTCAGGTGCGGCCGTCGCAGGCAGGTCTCGTACCCGGGCCTCGGACGGTCCATCCGGAAGGGTCCCGGTGAGCCGGTAGAACCCCCGGGCATCCGCGCTCGCGGCTGCCAAAGAGCCTTCCGCCGCGGCAAGCCGGAGCAACGGCGGCCCCGCAGCACCCCCGTTGTTCGACAGCGAGGAGACACCGACCATGACCGCGAGCACTGCGGCGACGGCGGCGACGGGGGCCCATCGTTTGCGGTT
>JANOHS010000200.1:0-9606 GCA_031406655.1 Micrococcales bacterium | reverse complement strand
TCGTCTCCCCCGAGCACCGCGGGTCCGGGCTCGGCAAAGCCCTGTTGGCGAGGCTGGCGGCGGTGTGCGCCGAGCGCGGCTACGGCCGGCTCGAGTGGTGGGTACTGAGATGGAATGAGCCCTCGATCGGCTTCTACGACTCGCTCGGCGCGACCCCGATGGACGACTGGCTCACCTATCGACTCGAGGGCGGGGATCTGGACGCGCTCGCCCGGGCAGGTTCTTTGACCTAGCTTGTGCCGGTCTGTGTTGTCACCAATCCCCGCTTCCCACAAGGGAGCTGGCCGATTTTCCCCGAGGCGGGTTCTGCGGGGTTAGCGTTTGCCCATGGCAACCATGCCCGGCCGCTCGACCGAGCTGGCGATTCGGCTCCGGCACCTGCGCAAGGTGTTCCCGGGGAGCCCGCCGATCGTGGCCGTGGCGGGCGCTGATCTCGAGATCGGCGACGGGGAGTTCTTCTCGATGCTCGGACCGTCCGGGTCGGGCAAGACCACCGTCCTGCGGATGATCGCAGGGTTCGAGGAGCCCACGTCGGGCACCGTGGAGCTGGGCGGACGGGACGTGACCGGGCGGCCTCCATACGAACGCGACGTCAACACCGTGTTCCAGGACTACGCCCTCTTTCCCCACCTGAGCGTCCTGGAGAACGTCGAGTACGGCCTACGGGTGAAGAAGGTGGCCAGGGCCGAACGACGCGCACGGGCCCTGGCGGCCCTGGAGCAGGCCCGCCTCGGTGACTTCGGGAGCCGGCGTCCGGGACAGCTCTCCGGCGGCCAGCGACAGCGGGTCGCCCTGGCCCGGGCCCTGGTCAACCGACCGCGGGTGCTCCTGCTGGACGAGCCGCTGGGAGCCCTGGACCTCAAGCTTCGCGAACAGATGCAGGTGGAGCTCAAGGACATCCAGCGCGAGGTCGGGATCACCTTCCTGTTCGTCACGCACGACCAGGACGAGGCACTGACGCTGTCCGACCGGATCGCGGTGTTCCACAACGGGGCGATCGAGCAGGTCGGCACGGCGGTCGAGGTCTACGAGCGGCCGACGAGCGCCTTCGTCGCGGGGTTCGTCGGCACCTCGAACCTGCTGCACGGTGAGGCCTCAAGATCGCTGTTCGGCCGGGAGGGGTCCAACAGCATCCGCCCCGAGAAGCTGCGTCTGCTGCCGGCCGGTGGCGCGGCACGGGACGGTGAGCGACATGCCGACGGGCTCATCGCCGAGGTTGTCTATGCCGGACCGATGACGCGTTTCGTCGTCGACCTGCCGACCGGCACCCGGCTGACTGCCCTCCGACAGAACGACTCCAGCGACTCCGGCGATGTCGCCACCATGCGCGGCACCGGAGTCAGGCTGGCATGGAGGGATGAGCACGTCGTCACCGTGCCCGGTGAGACCTCGGAAGCCACCCCCGGCTCCTGAGGCATTTCTGGATGAAGGAGAAGCAAGTGCGCAGAACCGTATTCACCCGAGTCGCCGCTTTCGGTGCGGTCGCGACCCTGGTCCTGGCGGGGTGTGGAAGCGACGACGTCAGCACCGGCACCCAGCCGGGTGCGAAGGCGGGGGGCTTCGCCCCACCTGCCCTCAAGGCCCTGGACAAGCTGGGGACACCGGAAGGATCTGTGAACGTGCTCGCATGGCCTGGCTATGTCGAGGACGGCACCAACGACAAGACCGTCGACTGGGTCACCGACTTCGAGAAGTCGTCCGGCTGCCAGGTCAACATCAAGACGTTCGGCACGTCCGACGAAGCGGTCCAGCTGATGCGCACGGGGCAGTATGACGCCGTGTCGGCATCCGGGGACGCCACGCTGCGCCTGATCGCCGCTGGTGACGTCGAACCGGTCAACACGTCGCTGGTCACCAACTACCCGGACATCTTCGACGCGCTCAAGAACAAGCCATGGAACTCGGTCAAGGACGTCATGTACGGCGTCCCGCACGGGCGCGGAGCCAACCTGCTGATGTACCGCACGGACAAGGTCAGTCCTGCGCCCGACTCGTGGAGCGTCGTCTTTGAGGGAGGGTCGTCCTACAAGGGCGCTGTCACGGCGTACGACTCCCCCATCTACATCGCCGACGCGGCGCTGTACCTCATGGCGACCAAGCCGGACCTGGGCATCAAGGACCCCTACGCGCTGGACGCCAAACAGCTGGCGGCGGCCGTGGAGCTGCTCAAGGCGCAGAAGGCGAACGTCGGTGAGTACTGGTCGGACTACCTCAAGGAGATCCAGGCGTTCAAGGCCGGTTCCACCGTGGTCGGCACCACCTGGCAGGTCATCGCCAACCTCGCCCTGGGCGAGAAGGCTCCCGTTGCGGTCACGCTGCCCAAGGAAGGCGCCACCGGCTGGTCGGACACCTGGATGGTCTCCGCCAAGTCGACCAAGAAGACCTGCGCCTACCTGTTCATCGACCACATCGTGTCCCCGAAGGTCAACGCCCAGGTCGCCGAGTACTTCGGTGAGGCTCCCGCCAACCGCAAGTCCTGCGCGGAGACGACGGCCAAGGACCACTGCGAGATCTTCCACGCCGACGACGAGGCGTACTTCTCCAAGGTCCGCTACTGGAACACGCCGATCCCGCAGTGCCTCGACGGCCGCACCGAGGTCAAGTGCACGGACTATGCCGAGTGGACCAAGGCCTGGACCTCGATCCGCAACAGCTGAGCACACCAGCCCCGCTCGCGGGCTGACCCCGAGGAGGTGAGGATGAGGAGACGGCTGGCCCTTGCCGGGTTGCTGGCACCACCACTGCTGTGGCTCGTCGTCGCCTACCTCGGGGCGCTCGCCGCGATCTTCGCGACCGCGGTCTGGACGACCGACCCCTTCACCAACCAGGTCGTGCGGACCTTCACCACGGAGAACCTGCGCACCCTGGTGAGCGACCCGACATACCTTCGCATCTTCGCCCGCACCATCCTGATCGCCGCGTCGGTCACCGTGGCGTGCACTCTCATCGGCCTGCCCTTCGCGTTCTTCATGGCCAAGGTGGCGCCCCGGCGGATCCGCGGGCTGCTGGTCGCCCTGGTCCTGGTGCCGTTGTGGGCGAGCTACCTGGTCAAGGCCTATGCCTGGCGCACGATGATCGGCCCGGGCGGGGTGCTCGACTCGACCGTCGGGGGCACGCCCGGCTATGGCTTCACAGCCGTCGTCCTCACGCTGACCTACCTGTGGCTGCCGTACATGATCCTGCCGATCTACGCCGGGCTCGAGCGGCTGCCCGACTCCCATCTCGAAGCCTCGGCGGACCTCGGCGCCGGCAACTGGGCCACCTACCGGCGGGTCGTCCTGCCCGCACTGCTGCCCTCGATCGCGGCGGGGACGATCTTCACCTTCTCGCTGAGCCTGGGCGACTACATCGCCGTGCAGATCGTCGGGGGGACCCTGCAGGTGCTGGGCACAGCGGTGCTCCAGAACATCAGCCTCGACCTGCCGTTCGCCGCCGCCATGGGGACCGGCTCGGTGGCGATCATGGTCGGCTACCTCCTGGCAGTGCGCCGCACCGGTGCGCTGGAGAACCTCTGAGAAGGGCGGGTATGCCGTGCGCCTGACCGTGAGAGCCCGCGCAGGCCTGTGGGCGGTGTGCGCTGTCGTGCTGGTCTTCGTCTACCTGCCTCTTGGAGTGGTCGCCCTCAACTCCTTCAACAGCGACCGGACCTTCGGGTGGCCCCCGCCGAGCCTGACCACGAAGTGGTGGCAGCTGGCTGCCGAGGCACAAGGACCTCGCGACGCACTGTGGACCTCGGTCCAGGCAGGTCTGGGTGCCACAGCGCTGGCCCTGGTCCTGGGCACCCTGCTTTCGTTCGCCCTGACCCGCTACAGCTTCTTCGGGCGCCAGGCGATCTCGCTGCTGGTCGTGCTGCCGATCGCGCTGCCGGGCATCGTCACCGGCATCGCACTGCAGTCGGTCATCCAGAACGTGCTGGGGCCGGTGTTCGGTATCGGTGCCGGACTGTTCACGATCATCGTCGGCCACGCAACGTTCTGCATCGTCGTCGTGTTCAACAACGTCACGGCCAGACTCCGCCGGTTCGGAGCCTCCCTCGAGGCGGCGTCGGCCGACCTGGGTGCCCGACCCTTCACGACCTTCCGTCTCGTGACGTTCCCGCTGCTGCGCTCCGCGCTTCTGGCCGGCGCGCTGCTGGCGTTCGCCCTGAGCTTCGACGAGATCGTCGTCACGACCTTCACCGCGGGACCCGGATCGCCGACCCTTCCCATCTGGATCTTCAACAACCTGTTCCGGCCCAACCAGGCCCCGGTGGTCAACGTCGTCGCGGTCGTCCTGGTCCTGGTGTCGATCGCGCCGGTGTGGCTCGCCCAACGCCTCGGCGGCAACGCAGCGGCCGAGAGCCGCCTCTGACCTAGGCTGGCACCATGACGGAGCGGACCTTCGGCCAGCCGGCGACACCACGGCCGGATCATGACATCTCGCGGGTTCTGGTGGTCTCGGCACATCCGGACGACGCTGACTTCGGGGCGGCGGGGACCATCGCCGGCTGGGTCGATGCGGGCCTGAGCGTCACGATCCTGTTGTGCACGCGAGGCGAGCAAGGGGGTTTCGACGACACCAACCGCGAGGAGATGCCAGCCGTCCGCGAACGCGAACAGCATGCTGCATCAGCGGTTCTCGGGGTCAAGGACGTGCGGTTCCTGGCGGGTCACCGCGACGGCTGGCTGGAGCCCTCGTGGGAGCTCCAGCGCCAGATCGTCGAGGTCATCCGCGACGTCAAGCCCCAACGGGTCCTGATCCAGTCGCCGGAACGGTGGTATGACCGGATCCAGGCGTCCCATCCGGATCACCTGGCCGCGGGCGAAGCCGCCATCCGCGCCGCCTACCCCGCCGCCGAGAACCGTTTCGCCTGGCCGGAGCTCATCGACCAGGGTCTGGCGCCCTGGCACGTCAACGAGATCTGGATCATGGCTCATCCGGCGATGACCCATGCGGTGGACATCACCGACACCTTCGAGCGCAAGCTCACCGCGCTGCAGGCTCACGCGTCACAGACGGGACATCAGGGCGACCAGCTCGAGGGGTTCCTTCGCGGCTGGGGCAACGCGGTGGCCGAGGGGTTCGGCCTCGGCGAGGGTCGGCTGGGCGAGTGCTTCGCCATCATGGACCTGGGCTGACCCTCACAGGAGGGCGGCCGTCCGCTTTACAGGAGGCGGCGCCCGACCGCCCACGCGGTGAGCTCGTGCCGAGATGACAGCTGCAGCTTGCGCAACACCGAGGACACATGTGTCTCAACGGTCTTGATCGAGATGAAGAGCTCCTTGGCCACTTCCTTGTACTGGTAGCCGCGAGCGATGAGTCTCATCACCTCGCGCTCGCGGGTGCTGAGCCGGTCCAGCTCCTCGTCGATCACCGCGACCTCTCCCGCGGCGGCGCCGAAGGCGTCGAGCACGAAGCCCGCCAGCCGGGGGCTGAACACGGCATCGCCGCCGGCGACCCGTCGGATCGCCGTGGTCAGGTCGTTGCCGTTGATGGTCTTGGTAACGTACCCGCGAGCCCCCGCCCGGATGACCGCGATCACGTCCTCCGCCGCATCGGACACCGACAGGGCGAGGAACCGGACCGGCTCGCCGGACTCGGTCGTCACGCCACGCGATCCCGAGATGACGTCGCTGCCGCCGTTGCCGTTGCCGCCGGGCAGATGCACATCGAGCAGGACGACATCGGGTCGTGTCTGGGTCACCACGACGATCGCGGCGTCGACGTCGCCGGCCTCGCCCACGATCACCATCGACTGGTCCAGCTCGGCCTTGACGCCGGACCGGAACATGCGGTGGTCATCGACCAGGACGAGCCGGATGGGGTTGGGCTGCATAGGCTTTGGCTCGGTCATCAACGCGTTCCTTCGGTCTCGGGCTGGGTGGCTGGTACTGACTCGGCGCCCGCCACGGGCAGAGAGAGCGTGACCTCGGTGCCGCGCTCGAGCCGGCGCAGTGCTGCCGAGCCACCATGGCGTGCCATGCGACCAAGGATCGACTTCCGGACGCCGAACCGGTCCGCGGGGATGGCGTCCACGTCGAAGCCAGGTCCGTGGTCGCGCACGAAGGCCTCAACACCCTCAGAACCCACCTCGACGTAGGCCGATACCGGCGGTGCGCCATGTCGAACGGCGTTGAGCAGGGCCTCACGCACGGCCTGCACCAGGGCGGTCCCACCGACATCGAGCGGCCGGTCACCGGTGATCACCAGCTCGATCGGCGTTCCGTGCAGGTCCTCCACCTCGTGCGCGACCTCGGTCACCGCGGAGGCGAGGCTGGCCTGCGAGCCGCGCGGGCCGGCATACAGCCAACCGCGCAGCTCACGCTCCTGGGCACGGGCCAGTCGGGTCACCTCACCCGGGTCCCCCGCCTTGCGCTGGATCAGCGCCAGGGTCTGCAGGACCGAGTCGTGCAGGTGCGCGGCGATGTCCGCCCGCTCGGTCTCCCGGATGCGCTGTGCCTGCTCGTCGCGCAGGTCGCCCCAGAGGCGAACACCCCACGGCGCGGCGATCAGCGCGGCACCGGCAAGGACCGCGACAGCCGCGATCCCCACATCCCAGAAGCCGGCGAGCCCACGACCCTGGGTCGCGAGGACGACGACGCCTATGGTCGCCAGCGCAACGCCGATCCCCAGACGCACCAAGCCCGCTCGTTGGTCTGCGCCACCGCGGACCAGCCACTTGCCACGCTCCGCGTCATCAAGCTGTGACCATGCGAGGACCGCTCCCCCCGCGACGGTCAAGAGCGGGAGCAACACGCCCAGCCGCAGGTTGATCCCGTTCTGCTGGGCGAAGACCGCCCCCCCGATGACGAGCAGTGCCAGGCCGATGACGAGGTGGCGCACTGACTCGTTGACCGGTCGGCCGGCGGCTTCGTCCTCGGTCCCGGGGGCGGCGACGCCTGCCAGCGACTGAGGCGTGAGCGCCCAGAGGAAGAGGTATGCCGCGATGCCGGCGCCGCCCGCGACGGTGGCCAGAACGAAGGCCAGACGCACGTACTTCACGTTGAGCCCCAGGTGCTCAGCCAGCCCGGCACACACTCCTCCGACGTAACGGCCCTTCGCCGGGCGGACCAGACGCCGCACGGGCTGACGCTCGCCGGGGTCCATCGGCGAGGGCGAAAGCTCGTAAGGCGTGGGCACGAGTCCATCCTCGCCCACGCGCCGGGCAGAACGAGCTTCGACGCCCGGATCTCAGGGTCCGGTCAGGGTCGGGTCAGGGGCGACCCTCATGGCGAGCGGCTGCTGCGGGCGCCAAGATCGAGACATGAACGAACAGAGCACCAACGAACAGAGCACCACCGAACAGAGCACCACCGACTCGCAAACGGGTCTGGACAAGATCTTCTCAGCCCTTCGCGGCATCGGCATCCGACGCCGCACCGATGACAAGTGGATCGGCGGCGTGGCCTCGGGGCTCGCCGACCGGCTGGGCGTCGACCCGGTGATCGTCCGCGCGGCATTCGTGCTGCTCACCATCCTGGGAGGCGTCGGCGTCAGCGTCTATCTGGTCGCGTGGACCCTGCTGCCCAACGACAGGAACCAGATCGCGGCCGAGCGAGCACTTCGGGACGGAGATGGCGGCTCCGTCGTCCTCCTCGTCTTCGCGGCACTCGCAGTGTTCGGAGGCTCCTGGTGGGGCAGCGACTCCGGCTGGGGATTCCCCTGGGGCCTGGTACTCACCGGCGCACTCGTGTGGTGGCTGGTGCAGCGCTCGCGCAACCTCCCCGATGCCGACCAACGGGTGAGTGCGCAGCAGTCGAGCGCCCCGTATGCCACGGGCCCGTCGCCAACCGCTTTCACGCCGACGCCGCCGGTGGTGTCCTACCCGGTTGCCCCGAGGTTGCCAGGTCGTCGATCGGGAGGCCCCTTGATGGCCCTGCTCGCCATCGGGCTGGCCCTGTTGACCTACGGCTCCCTCATCTGGCTTGGCGCCGAGTTCGACTGGGTTGGTGACCACCGGGTGATCGCGATGGCCGGCTCGCTGGCGGCGATCGGACTGCTGCTCCTCACGCTCGGGCTGGCCGGCTGGCGAGCCGGGTTCGTAGCCTTCCTGGCCGTGGTCCTCGCAATCACCTCCTTCTCGAGCGCCGTTGTCCCGACAGGGATCCACGTCGGCGGGCGGGTCGGGGACGCCACCTGGGCACCCACATCGGTACCGGTTGATATCAACTACCGCCTGGGTGCCGGGGACGGTGTGCTCGACCTGAGCGGGTTGCCCACCGAAGGACTCAGCGAAGCCCGGATCCCGGCATACGTGGGGCTCGGGGAGCTGTCAGTGGTCGTGCCCGAGGACCTGACCGTGAAGGTCATGGGCCACGTCGGCCTGGGCGAGATCCGCCTGCCGGGCGATGCACGAAGCGAAGGGCAGAGCGGCACAGACATATCCCGGTCGATCGTCATCGGCGACGGGCCAACCGAAGTCGTGGTCGACGCCGGAGTCGGCCTCGGACAGCTCACCGTGGTGAAGGAGTAGGACGATGGAATCCAACGCACCTCAAACCCCGTCATCACCAGATGACAGCTCGATCCAGGACAACCCGACCCAGGAGAACCCGACCCAGGAGAACCCGACCCAGTACAGCCCGACCCAGTACAGCCCGATCCGGCCGGACCCGATCACGGCGAAGGTCAGCGGCCCGGTCCGTCGCAAGGGACCGAACGTCTCGGCCATCGTTCTCGGACTGGTTGCCGTCCTCATCGCAGGACTGGTCATCGCCAACGAGACGACGGGCCTGCAGGTCGACTGGTCAAGGCTGGGACCGGGGGCCATCGTCGGCATCGGTCTTCTGTTCGTGGTGCTCGGGGCCATCGGCCTCGTCCGGCGCCATGACGACGCCTGACATCAACGAACGCCAGCTGGACGTGACATCGAGCCGGTCGAGGTCTGTCGGCGGCACCCAGGCAGCAGACGCCGTGGTGCCGCCGACGTCGTGCACGATCGGTTCGGTCGGGGCATGACAGGACGCGCGGTAGACCAGCCGCACTGCGTGGAAGTCCTCGAGCCGCCCCGACGGGGCACGGCCCACCCAGCGGCTGCTGTGGACCCGGGCGAGCTCGTTCACCTCGATCACTTGGCCGCTCTCCTCCCACACCTCGCGCACCACAGCGCGGTCCGGCGCCTCGTCGGCCTCGATCCCCCCGCCCGGCAGCCCCCACCGGCCCGCGGCGTTGGTGCGGTCGGAGAACTGCGTCATCAGCACCCCACGCGAGCTGGTCACGACGGCGTACGCCGCCACCCGCTGGTAGGGCTCGGGGACCTCGCTCTCGGCAGGTACCAGGCCTTCGTCCCGGGTCAGTGGCGAAGCGGGCTCGAGCTGCGTAGGCGCATGAGACTCAACGACGAAAGACATTGTCAGCACATGCTTCCCGACCGTCTCACTCATGACGTCCCGCGCCCGCCGGACCTCCCAGCCATTCCCTGCGAGCAGGGCCACGGGGTCGTCCCCGTGAGCGAGCACCAGACGAACGACCTCTTCGCCCAGAACGTCGACACCCACGACGACCAGTCGCGGCGGCGCCGGCCGTCGGTCGCTCAACGCGGCGTCGCCATAGCAGCCAGCGCAACGGCGCGGCGGTACTCCGCCTCCGCCACATCCAGGATCCGGCCCCACCCCTGCTCCGGCGGAG
>JANOHS010000184.1:0-2466 GCA_031406655.1 Micrococcales bacterium | reverse complement strand
ATGCCTACACGCTGCTGCGAGAGGCGATCAACGACCCCGACCCGGTCGTCTTCATGGAGCCCAAGCGGCTCTACTGGTCCAAGGGGTCCATCGAATCCGCCATCGCTGCAACGACATTCACCTCCTTCGGCCAGGCCGCTGTCCGTCGAGAAGGCACTGACGTGACCCTGGTGGCCTATGGCCCGAGCCTGGATGTGGCCCTGGAGACGGCAGCCGCAGCGAAGGACGAAGGCTGGTCGGTCGAGGTGGTGGACCTGCGCACGATCGTGCCTTTCGATGACGAGACGGTGATCGCCTCGGTGCGCAAGACCGGCCGCTGCGTCGTGGTCCACGAGGCCCAGGGCTTCGGGGGTGTCGGCGCCGAGATCGCCGCCCGGGTGCAGGAGCGTGCGTTCCACTCGCTGCAGGCACCCGTGCTGCGGGTCACAGGCCTGGACATCCCCTACCCGTCGCCCAAGCTCGAGCACCTCCATCTGCCCGGGGTGGAGCGGGTCCTCGACGCGCTAGCCCGGCTGCAGTGGGACGACAGGCTCGACACCCGGTTCGCGACGATCGAGGCCCGCACCAACGACGGGGGTGCGGTGTGAGCGTCTCGGCCGATCCCGCCACCGCCAGGACTTTCATGCTGCCCGACCTCGGCGAAGGGCTGACCGAGGCCGAGGTCGTGGAGTGGCATGTTGCCGAGGGCGACGAGGTGAGCGTCGACCAGATAGTCGTGACCGTCGAGACCGCCAAGGCGAGCGTCGATCTCCCCTGCCCGTATGCCGGTCGCGTCGTCACGCTGCACGGCGCGCCTGGAGCAGTGCTCGAGGTCGGCAGACCCTTGCTCACCATCGGCGCTGAGGTCCGCACCGGCTCGGGAAACGTCCTCATCGGCTATGGCACCTCAGAGTCCAGGCGCAGTCATCGACGACGCGTGACGCCGGGCGGGTCAGCACCGGCCGGGACCACGACATCGTCCCGAGCTCCCTCGGTTCCGCCGGCCATGAACCCGGTCATCGGCACGCCCGCCGCTGCGCCCAAGGTGATCTCGCCGGTCGTCCGAAAGCTGGCCAGGGACAAGGGAGTCTACCTGACGGATGTGGCTCCCACCGGCCCCGGCGACATCATCCGTCGAGCCGATATTGAGTCCGCCCTGCAGCATGCCGAGGTACCACCGGCGCAAGGTGCGGTCCGCGCGGACCGGGCTGGCGACATACGGATCCCGTTGCGTGGCGTGCGCGGGACGATCGCGGACAAGCTGACCACCAGTCGCCGCGAGATCCCCGACGTCACGACCTGGGTGGACGTCGACGCGACCGCTCTGCTGGCGGCCAGGGAAGAGATCAGGGCTGTCGACCCCGCAGCCGGCATCGGCCTGCTGGCACTGTTCGCGCGGATCAGCATCGCCGGGCTCAGAAAGTTCCCGGAGCTCAACGCGCGGGTCGACGTCGGTGCCCGGGAGATCCTGCAGCTGCGCGACATCAACCTGAGCTTCGCCGCGAACTCGCCGCGTGGGCTGATGGTGCCCGTCGTGCACGGTGCCGGCGAGATGACCACTGCCGAGCTGGCGGCCGCCCTGCGCGAGCTCACCGAGCTGGCCAGGGAGGGCGCACTCTCTCCCGCTCAGATGAGCGGCGGGACGTTCACGCTGAACAACTACGGCGTGTTCGGCGTCGACGGTTCGACGCCCATCATCAACCTCCCCGAGGCGGCGATGCTCGGCGTCGGCCGGATCATCGACCGCCCGTGGGCGTTCGACGGGGCGCTGGCGCTGCGCAAGGTGGCTCAGCTGTCGTTCACGTTCGACCACCGGGTGTGCGACGGCGGGACGGCGGGCGGCTACCTGCGGTTCGTTGCCGACTGCGTCGAGAAGCCGACCTCGCTGCTGGCCCTGCTGTAGGCCATGCCTTCGTTGCCCCGGCCGAGGTTGCGGCCGAATACGGGACTTTCGGCCCTGATCAGAATCATGGGCCCGGGTCCAGGGTTATGGCCATAGAGATCGACGCCTCACCGAACTGAACACACCACCCTGGGTTAGGGGTATGCAGGCCTTCGCCGGCTCCGGTCGCGAAGGCCTGCATGGCGTCTCAGCGCAGGTCGAGGGCACGGGCGATAGGCACGCCGGCCCGATAGGACAGATGCAGGTATGACGGCGCGTCCAGCACCGTCAGATCCGCCCGGTTTCCCGGACGAATCACGCCAATATCACTGCGCCGCAACGACTTGGCGCTGCCCACGGTCGCGGCACGCAGCGCCTCCGCCGGGGTCAGACCCATCTCGCGAACCGCAAGGGCGATGACGAACGGGATCGAGGACGAGTAACAGGTACCCGGGTTGCAGTCACTGGCCAACGCGATGCTCACGCCCGCATCGACCAGGCGCCGCGCGTTCGGGTAGGGCGAGCGGGTCGAGAACTCCACGCCGGGCAGGAGCGTCGCAACCGTGGTGTCCGATGCGGCGGCGAGGTCCTCGATGTCGGACTCG
>JANOHS010000175.1:0-2288 GCA_031406655.1 Micrococcales bacterium | reverse complement strand
GGCGAGGTGCCGGAGATGCGCAGTCCGGCTTCCTCGAGCTGGTCGCGGTAGGCGTTGTTGACCTCGTAGCGGTGGCGGTGACGCTCGTGCACCAGAGGGGATCCGTAGGCGCCGGCGACGACCGAGCCCTCGGCCAGCTTGGCCGGGTAGGTCCCCAGCCGCATGGTGCCGCCCAGGTCTCCGGCGCCCTCCACAAAGGCCTTCTGCTCCTCCATCGTGGCGATCACCGGATGGGTGGTGTGCGGGTGGAACTCGCTGGAGGACGCGTCCTCGATACCCAGGACGTTGCGTGCGTACTCGATCACCATGCACTGCAGTCCCAGACAGAGGCCCAGGGTCGGCACACCCCTGAGCCGGGCCCATTTCAGGGCCCCGAACATGCCCTCGATCCCGCGAATGCCGAAGCCGCCCGGGACGACGATCGCATCGACGCCGCCGAGCGCCTTCTGGGCACCGGCATCGGTCTCGCACTCGTCGCTGGCCACCCAGCGCACCGAGACCTTGGCGTCATGGTGGAAGCCACCTGCGCGCATGGCCTCGGTCACGGACAGGTAGGCGTCCGGCAGGTCGATGTACTTGCCCACCAGGGCGATCTCGATGGCGTGCTCGGGGTTGTGCACCCGGCGCAGCATCTCGTCCCACTCGCGCCAGTCGACGTCGCGGAAGGGCAGGCCGAGGCGGCGGATCACATAGGCGTCCAGGCCCTCGGAGTGCAGCACCTTGGGGATGTCGTAGATGCTCGGCGCGTCCACCGCGGCGACGCATGCCTCGGTGTCGACGTCACAGAACAGCGAGATCTTGCGTTTGACGCTGTCGGGGATCTCACGGTCGGCGCGCAGCACGATCGCGTCGGGCTGGATGCCGACCTGTCGCAGCGCAGCCACCGAGTGCTGGGTCGGCTTGGTCTTCAGCTCACCGCTGGGTGCGAGGTAGGGCACCAGCGAGATGTGCAGGAAGAACACGTTGTCGCGGCCGACGTCGTGGCGGACCTGGCGGGCGGCCTCGAGAAACGGCAACCCCTCGATGTCGCCGACGGTGCCCCCGATCTCGGTGATGATGATGTCCGGGCGGTCCTTGACCGGGACGTCGGCCTGCTCGCGCATCCGCGACTTGATCTCGTTGGTGATGTGCGGGATCACCTGGACGGTGTCGCCGAGATACTCCCCGCGACGCTCCCTGGCGATCACCCGGCTGTAGACCTGCCCTGTCGTGACGTTGGCGGATCCGGCCAGGGGGACGTCCAGGAACCGCTCGTAGTGGCCGATGTCCAGGTCCGTCTCCGCGCCGTCATCGGTGACGAACACCTCACCGTGCTGGAACGGGTTCATCGTCCCGGGATCCACATTGAGGTAGGGGTCGAGCTTCTGCATCGTCACCCGAAGTCCGCGAGCGCGGAGCAGATGTCCGAGGCTGGATGCCGTGAGGCCCTTGCCGAGCGAAGAGGCGACGCCTCCGGTCACGAAGATGTGTTTTGTCTGCTGCACCACGGGCTTTGACTCTACGTCATCCGGAGGGCCTGGGTGTAACGCTTCAGCCATCCCGTCGCCGTGTCGCGCCCATCGGGCAGCAACGCGGCCACCTCGCGACCGCGGGCAGCCAGGTCATGGCGAAGGCGGGGGTCGTCCAGGACCCGGTCGGTCGCCTCGGCGAGCGCCTCCGGATCCCCCGGTATGACGAGCAGCCCGGATCCGGCCATGAGGTCGCGCAGGCCGCCGACATCGGTGGCCACGACGGGCGTGCCGGCCGCCATGGCCTCCTGCACCACCAGTGCCCGGGCCTCCCACTCGCTGGGGAGGACGAACACCTCTGCCGCGCGAATCCACTGGTCGGCATCATCACGTGCCCCGACGAACAGGACAGGCGCTCGCAGGGCGTGCGCCTGCCCCCGGAGCCGGGCCAGCAGCTGGGGGTCCCCGTCACCCAGGACCACCCACGTGCAGGTGCTTCGCAGCCGGGAGGCAGCCTCGACCAGCACCGACAGGTTCTTCTGTGGCGCGATCCGCGAGATGGTGACGACCAGGGGCTCCGCGAGGGCTACCAGGTCCGGGCCGGGCGACGAGCTCAGCGCCCGCCGGATCCGGGCCCGGGCCGGTCCGTCAGCCGGTCCCTGGGCCAACAGCCCGGGGACCCCGGGGGACGACACCTCGGCCAGCTCGACCCGTGCCGCCCCGAACGCCCGCGCCTCCTCCACCAGATCGCTGCTTGCCCCGGTGACCAGATCCGCGTGACGAGCCACCCAGCGTTGCGCGAGCCGTTTGACACCCTGCCGGGCACGAGCCGACAGGGTG
>JANOHS010000153.1:0-11600 GCA_031406655.1 Micrococcales bacterium | reverse complement strand
TCTGCTGACGGCGGGCGACGGACGCCGCGGTGTGCACGATGTGCTCCCGCTCGGGCAGGGCCTCCAGGTGGATCAGTCCGGCGTGCAGCCAGTCCGCGTACGGGTTCTCAGCGGCAAGCGACGACTTGACCTCGTCGTCGCTGACGATGCGGCCGTGCTCGGTGTCGACCAGGAACATCCGGCCTGGCTGCAACCGGCCCTTGCGGACCACCCGGCCCGGCTCCAGGTCCAGGACGCCGGTCTCGGAGGCGAGGACGACCAGGCCGTCATCGGTGACCCAGTAGCGCCCCGGACGCAGCCCGTTGCGGTCCAGGACCGCCCCGATGACCGTGCCGTCTGTGAACGTCACGCAGGCCGGGCCGTCCCACGGCTCGATGAACGTCGCGTGGAACTCGTAGAAGGCCTTGCGGGCCGGGTCCATCTCCTCGTGGTTCTCCCACGCCTCTGGAATCATCATCAGCACTGAGTGCGGCAACGATCGGCCACCCAGGTGCAGCAGCTCCAGGACCTCGTCAAAGCTCGCGGAGTCCGAGGCGCCTTCGCTGCAGATCGGGAAGAGACGTGCCAGGTCACCGGGGATCACGTCGGTAGCCAGCTGGCTCTCGCGCGCCCGCATCCAGTTTCGGTTGCCCTTGACCGTGTTGATCTCCCCGTTGTGGGCGATCAGCCGGTAGGGGTGGGCCAGGGGCCACGAGGGGAAGGTATTGGTCGAGAAGCGCGAGTGGACCAGCGCCAGCTCGGTGACGAAGCGATGGTCCGACAGGTCGGGGAAGAAGGGCTCGAGCTGGTCAGTGGTGAGCATCCCCTTGTAGACCATGGTGCGTGCCGACAGGGACGGGAAGTAGACCGCAGCCTCGTGCTCGGCGCGCTTGCGCAGGCAGAAGGCCAGACGCTCGAGCCCCATGCCCACGACCCGCCCGGACGAGGCCGTCACGAAAAGCTGGCGGAAGAACGGCATCACTGCCCGGGCGGTGTCGCCGACCAGGTCGGCGGCGATCGGCACGTCGCGCCAGCCCAGGACAGTCAGCCCCTCCTCGGTGGCGATGGTCGAGATCATGGCCTCTGTGCCGGCTCGCACCTGCGGATCCGCTGGCAGGAAGGCGATACCCGCCGCGTAGCTGCCCTGCGAAGGAAGGTCGAAACCGACAACCTCGCGAAGGAAGGCGTCAGGGATCTGGGTGAGGATGCCGGCTCCGTCACCGACCATCGGGTCTGCGCCGGTCGCGCCACGATGCTCGAGGTTGCGCAGTGCGGTCATGGCATGGTCGATGATGTCGTGCCCGGCACGGCCTCGCATGGTCGCGATGAACGCAACACCGCAGGCGTCATGCTCGAGCTCGGAGTTGTACAGCCCTTGGTTCGCAGGCTGAGCGGAGAAAAGCGAAGACAAGATCTGACACCGTCCTTGACGTCTTGAGATGCCCGGGAACCAGGCGTGGACGGCATTGGCCAGCATGGTGATCGCAGGATACCGGAATGCTCGCCATCCTGACAGGCGGGACGGCTCAGTCCAGATGCTGAGATCGGGTCCTTGCCCCGAGGCGCCAGTAGGCGAAGGCCGAGCCGACGAACACGACGACCGACGTCCAAACGTTGAGGCGAAGCCCGAGGATGTGGTTCGCGGTGTCCGTGCGCAACATCTCCACGACACCGCGCCCGACGGTGTAGAGCATCCCGTACAGGGCGAAGACCTGGCCCCGTGCGAGGCTGAACCGACGGTCGACCAGCACCAGGGCAAGTGCGACGAGCAGGCACCACAGCGACTCGTACAGAAACGTCGGATGGAAGGTGCCGAGGATGTTCGTGTTGCTGCCCGGGCAGGTGCTCGCAGCTCCCACGCCCTGGTCCCAGCAGTGGATCTCCAGACCCCACGGTAGGTCGGTCCTGGCGCCGTACAGCTCGTTGTTGAAGTAGTTGCCCCATCGACCGATCGCCTGGGCCAGGACCACTCCGGGCGCCGCCGCGTCGGCGTAGTCCAGGAAGCGGACTCCGTGGCGACGGCAGCCGATCCACGCGCCGAAGGCGCCGAGCGCCACGGCTCCCCAGATGCCGAGGCCACCCTCCCAGATCTTGAACGCGTCGAGGGGGTGACCGCCCTCGCCGAAGTAGGCCTGCGGGCTGGAGACCACGTGGTAGATCCGGCCACCGACGATCCCGAACGGAACGGCCCACGTCGCCACATCCAGCGCCTGGCCGGGCTTGCCGCCGCGGTCGGCAAGCCGTCGCAGGGTGATCCAGACCGCCACGATGATGCCGGCGAGGATGAACATCGCGTAGGCCCGGACCGGGAACCAGCCGATCAGCCAGACCGACTGCTCCGGGCTCGGGATGGAGCCGATCACTTCGTGGCGGCCTTGACCTGAGCCGCCAGGGCATCCGCCGTCGACAGGGTCTTGGTGATGTCCTGGCCGTTGAGCTTGACCGTGGGTGTGCTGTTCACCTTGTCCTTCTCGGCGCGGGCCTGCACATCGGTGACGTACTGGTCATGCCGGCCGGAGGAGGTGCACGTCTGCCACGTCGGCAGTGCGGCACCGGTGATGCCCGCGGTCGTGGCGAACTCGGTGAGCTGGGCGTCCGTGTAGCCGACACCCTCCTGCTCCGGCATACCGGCGAACACCGCCGAGTGGTACTCCATGACCTTGCCGGCATCGGCCGCGCAGGCTGCCGCGTTGGCTGCCCTGGCCGAGGAGTCGTTCTTCAGGTTGTTGTCCAGGAACGAGAGGGTGTGCAGAACAAGCTTGATCTCACCGGCCGTGGCCAACCGCGTGAGCTCGGCGCCCATCCGCTTCTCGAGCTCGCCGCAGGCGGGGCACTGGAAGTCCTCGTAGATGTCCAGCGTGGGCGCGTTGCCCTTGGCCGTGGCGGCGTTGGCGACGATGCCGCCACCCTCGCCTCCCACGACACCCGCGGGAGCCACCGGGCTCGCCGAACCGCTGCCGTTGCCTCCGATCAGGATGGCTATCACCACCCCCACGATCAGGACAGCGGCAAGGACCGCGCCGATGATGACCGGGTTGGTGCCCTTCGGCGAGGCTGCGGCGAGCTTCTTGGACGCGTCTGGACGCATGTAGGTTTTCTCTCCTCTATCTGAACAAACGGTGATCAACGCTGAATGCCGTACGTGGACGCACGACGAGCCAGACGGCACAGGCTGCGAGCCCTGCGTCGCGCAGCAGGTCGGTCCCATACTTCGTCTCAGAGGCTCCGACGGTTCCGCCGCCTCCGAAGCAGCCGCAGTCGATGTTCAGCCCGCGCATCCAGGCCGACGTGATGCCGATCACGAAAGCCAGCATCAACAGGCCGCCCACCAACGCAGACACACGGGTGAAAAGGCCTGCAATCAAAAGCAGCCCGACCAGGATCTCGACCACGGGCAAGGCGTAGCCGACATAACCCGCGAGGTCGTACGGAAGCATCTGAAAGGCACGGACCGTCAGCGCCGAGGCGGCCGGCGAGGTGACCTTCAGCCCGCCGGCGACCAGGAGGACGGCCCCGAGGACCACCCGGGGCAGCACGCCGATGAGGTCTGCGCGACGGTCGCCGTGAAGGTTCATCAGCTCAGCGCCCCTCTCGGACGCCGGCAGCCAGCTCCGCCGTCAGCTTCGTGATCGCCGCGAGCCCATCCTGTCGTGATCCGGCATCGGCGAGGCAGCGCACCAGAGCCGAGCCGACGATCACGCCGTCGGCGAAGGCCGAGACCTGCGCGGCCTGTGCGCCGGTGGAGACCCCGAGCCCGACACAGATCGGCGTGTCCGTCATGAGGCGGGTCCGGGTGACCAGCACCTCCGCCGCGTCGCCGACCGTCGTGCGTGCCCCGGTGACCCCCATGGTCGACGCGGCGTAGACGAAGCCGCGACAGGCCGACGTGGTGCTGCGCAGCCGCTGAGGTGTCGAGCTGGGAGCAACCAGGAAGACGCGGTCGAGGTCGTTGCGCTCGGCCGCGGCGATCCACTCGGCGCCCTCGTCGGGGATGAGGTCAGGCGTGATCAGCCCGGCCCCGCCAGCCTCGGCCAGGTCGGCGGCGAAGCGGTCGACGCCATAGCGGAGAACGGGGTTCCAGTAGGTCATGACCAGGGCCGGGGCACCGGCTTCGGCAACTGCCCGCACCGCGGTGAAGACGTCTCTGAGCCGGGTCCCACCTTTGAGTGCGACGTCGGCCGCGTGCTGGATGACCGGCCCGTCCATCAACGGGTCGGTGTACGGCACGCCGATCTCGACGATGTCCACACCGGCACCGACCATGGCGACCATGGCGTCGATCGATCCCTGGAGGTCCGGGAACCCGACCGGCAGGTAGCCCACAAGAGCGGCCCGTCCCTCGGCCCTGGTCCTGGCAAGGACTGCCCCGACTCCCCTCACGGCTCGACCGGGTCGTCGAGCAGCCCGAACCAGCGCGCTGCCGTGTCGACGTCCTTGTCGCCGCGCCCTGAGAGGTTGACCAGGATGACCGAGCCGGGGCCGAGCTCGCGCCCCACCTCGAGCGCACCTGCCAGCGCGTGGGCGCTCTCTATCGCGGGAATGATCCCCTCGGTCCGGCACAACAGCGAGAACGCGTCCATGGCCTGGGTGTCGGTGATCGGGCGGTACTGCGCACGGCCGCTGTCCCGCAGGAACGAGTGCTCCGGCCCGACGCTGGGGTAGTCCAGCCCGGCCGAGACGGAGTGGGACTCCAGGGTCTGTCCATCCTCGTCCTGGAGGAGGTACGTGAACGCTCCGTGCAGGACACCCGGCACCCCGGTGCTGAAGCGGGCCGCGTGCTTGTCCGTATCCACGCCCTGGCCCCCCGCCTCCAGCCCGATCAGGGCCACGGACGGATCGTCGATGAACCGGTGGAAGATGCCCATCGCGTTGGAGCCCCCGCCCACGCACGCGCACACCGCTTCGGGGAGGCGACCCACGAGGTCGAGCACCTGGGCTCGTGCCTCGACGCCGATGATGCGCTGGAAGTCACGAACCATCTCGGGGAACGGGTGGGGGCCGGTGACCGTGCCGATGAGGTAGTGGGTCGTCCCGACGTTGGTGACCCAGTCGCGCATCGCCTCGTTGATCGCGTCCTTGAGCGTCTGACTGCCATGGCTCACAGGGATGACCTCGGCGCCGAGAAGTCGCATGCGGGCCACGTTCAGCGCCTGACGCCGGGTGTCCTTCTGGCCCATGTAGACGACACACTCGAGGCCCATCAGCGCGGCCGCGGTGGCACTGGCAACGCCGTGCTGACCCGCACCGGTCTCGGCGATGATGCGCGTCTTGCCCATGCGCCTGGTCAGCAGGGCCTGGCCGAGAACGTTGTTGAGCTTGTGCGAGCCCGTGTGGTTGAGGTCCTCGCGCTTGAGCAGGATGCGGGCTCCCCCGGCGTGGGCGGCGAAGCCCGGGACCTCGGTGATCATGCTGGGACGGCCGGTGTACGTGCGGTGCAGGCGCTCGAGCTCGCCCTGGAAGGCGGGGTCGACGTTGGCCTTCAGCCGTGCCTCGTCCAGCTGTTCAAGGGCAGCCACCAGGGCCTCTGGGACGTAGCGACCGCCATACGCACCGAAGCGGCCCGGGGCGGGAGTGGGGCTGGACTGGTCGCCCATCACGCTCCCTGCCCGCGCGGCGCAGGGGCACCCGCCGCGATGAGCTCGGCAACCGCCTCACGGGGACGACCTCCGGTCACCAGTGCCTCCCCGACGAGCACGGCACCGGCCCCAGCCCGGGAGTACTCGAGCACATCCTGTGGTCCGCGAACCCCGGACTCGGCGACCTTGACGATCCCGTCGGGGATGCGCGGGGCCAGCCGCGCAAAGGTGCCACGGTCGACACCGAGGGTCTTGAGGTTGCGGGCGTTGACGCCGATCACGCACGCACCGGCATCAAGCGCGCGATCGGTCTCGGCCTCGTCGTGCACCTCGACCAGAGCCGTCATCCCGAGGGACTCGGCGCGCTCGCGGAGGCCAACCAGCGTGGGCTGGTCCAGGGCCGCGACGATCAGCAGGACGGCGTCGGCGCCATACGCGCGTGCCTCCCACAGCTGGTATGAGGTCACGATGAAGTCCTTGCGCAGCACCGGGATGTCAACTGCTGCCCGCACCGCCAGGAGGTCCTGCAGGTTCCCCCCGAAACGACGCTGCTCGGTCAGGACGCTGATCACACTTGCCCCACCGGCGGCGTAGTCGGCAGCCAGCGCCGCCGGATCGGCGATCATGGCCAGGTCGCCCTTGCTCGGGCTCGAGCGCTTGACCTCGGCGATCACCTTGACCCCGCCCCCGGCGACGAGAGCGCCGAACACGTCGAGCGCGGGCGCACGCTGCTCCACGCGCGATCTCAGCTCATCGAGAGAGATCCGGGCCTGCCGGAGGGCGAGGTCCTCACGGACGCCGTCAATGATCTCGTCGAGGACTGTGGGCACGCGGCAAGGCTATCCCGCGACGTGCTGCGGGGCCGAAACTGGCCCCCGCGGGCCCGGCTAGCGAATGGCGGTGGTGCGGCTCGACCTCACCGGCTTGGTCTGACCGAAACCAGCCATGGACAGAACCTTGCCCGCAGCGACGCCCACGACCACCAGGACGATCCCGATGATGGCCAGGAGCCAGCTCGTCACCACGACCGAGACGCTGATCAGCAATGACGCGACCAGCAAGATCGTGACGGCGGTCCAGGCTGCCCTGCTGTGGCCGTGTCCTTGCTCTGCCATATGTCCCTCTCCTTGGTACGGCTGCTCGCCCTGGCCCATTGTGTCAGCGACGAACGGACTCGGCACCCCTCTTGCTCACTGCTCGATCGTGGGGTCCTCGCCACGGGAGAGCTGGTCCCAGGCCGAGTCGTGGCTGGGCGCCGACCCGGCGGGCGCGTCGTACACGCTCGAGAGCCCACGCCAGCGGGGCCCGCCGACCAGCGCGCCCAGCGCGCCGACGCCCATGAGTCCGGTTGCCGCAAGCGCCACCCATGCCCAGCTTCCCGCGCGAGCCCGGGTGACAACGGCTCCGGTGCGGCCCGTCCCGGCGGCCGCCAGCGTGCCGAGCGCGCCGGCTGGGTCGGCAACGACCCCGAGGACCAGTGAGACGCCCAGGACGGCGCCCAGCAGTGCCGCACCGGCGGCGATGACCCGCACAAGCCGCCCGGACGTGGCCACGGCCACAGCCGAGGCAAGGCCGACCAACGCGGCGGCCATGGCCCCCGGCGCGACCTCGGACCCGGTGCCGCTCAGGGCGTTGGCACCCAGACCGGCATCGTCGACCGAGCCCGAGAGCCATTCGCGAGAGCCACTGACGAGGACGGCCGCGGCGGTCACCAGCAGCAGGACCAGCACCGCACGCTTGGTGGTCAGGCGGTCGGTCACGGCGCCCGCAGCCCCGAGGCGGAGGCGACGGCGCGCAGGGCCGCCGCGGCCTTGTTGACGCTCTCCTCGAACTCCAGATGTGGCACCGAGTCGGCCACTATCCCCCCGCCGGCCTGGACGTATGCCCGTCCGCCCTTGATCACCGCGGTGCGGATCGCGATGGCCATGTCGAGGTCGCCGTGGAAGTCGAGATAGCCGACCACCCCGCCGTAGACGCCCCGACGGCTCGGCTCCAGCTCGTCGATCAGCGCCATGGCACGTGGTTTGGGTGCCCCTGAGAGGGTGCCGGCCGGGAAGGTCGCCGCGAGCACGTCGTACGCGCTCTGGTCGGGCCTGATGTCACCGACGACCGTGGACTCCAGATGCATGATGTGGCTGTAGCGCCGGATCGTCATGAACTCCACGACGTCCACCGTGCCGGCGTGGCAGACCCGCTGCAGGTCGTTGCGCGAGAGGTCGACGAGCATCACGTGCTCGGACCGCTCCTTGGCGTCGGCCAGGAGGTCCTCGCCGTTGGCGATATCCGCCTCGGGAGTGCCACCGCGAGGCCGCGAGCCCGCGATCGGATGGGTGATGGCCCGCCGGCCGGTCACCTTGACCAGCGCCTCCGGGCTGGAGCCCACGACGTCGTATGCCGTGCCGTCCGGTGCCGGGAGCCGGAGGAGATACATGTAGGGACTGGGGTTGGAGGCGCGAAGGACCCGATAGACGTCGAGCGCGTCGGCGGGGCAGTCCACCGCGAACCGTTGCGAGAGGACCACCTGGAAGACCTCGCCCGCGCGGATGGCCTCCTTGCCGGCCTCCACCATGGCGTGGAACTGCTCAGGGGTGTGGTTGCTGGAGGCCTCTGGTGAGGTCGGCTCGATGACCGCGACGGTGCTGGGGGCGTCGGCGGCCAGATCGGCGCTCATCCGGTCCAGACGGCCGACGGCGTTGGTCCACGCCTCCTCGACCCGCTCGTCGGTCGCGTCGTGGTTGACGGCGTTGGCGACCAGCAGCAGCGAGCCGTCGGAGTGGTCCAGGACCGCGAGATCCGTGGCCAGCATCATGGCGAGCTCGGGCAGGTGCAGCTCGTCCGGTGCCGTGTCCGGGACCTTCTCCCAGCGACGTACGGCGTCATAGGTGATGGCCCCGACCATGCCGCCGGTCAGCGGAGGCAGCCCCGGGATCGGGTCGGTGGCAAGTGCAGAGACGGTGTCGCGCAAGGCTTCCAGGGGGTTGCCGCTGGTGGGTACCCCGACCGGTGGGTCTCCTATCCAGTGGGTCACCCCGTCCTGCTCGGTCAGCACCGCGCTGCAGGCGGCGCCCACGATGGAGTACCGCGACCACACTCCCCCGTGCTCGGCCGACTCCAGCAGGAACGTGCCCGGGGCATTCTTGGCGAGCTTGCGGTAGACCCCCACCGGCGTCTCGGCATCGGCCAGCAACCTGCGGATGACGGGGATGACCCGGCGGGTACGGGCCATCTGGGTGAACGTGTCCAGCGAGGGCCACGTCACGCCATACCCGAGGTCCGGTGTGGGCTCACTCATCCGGATGTCCTTGCGCGGCGCCCAGATCGCGGCCGTCGAAGCAGGTGTGCGCTCCGGTGTGGCAGGCCGGGCCGATTTGGTCGACCCGGACCAGCAGGGCGTCCCCGTCGCAGTCCAGCGCGACAGACCTGACGTACTGCGCGTGGCCGGAGGTGTCACCCTTGCGCCAGTACTCGCCGCGGCTGCGCGACCAGAATGTCACCCGTCCCGACGTCAGGGTGCGGCCAAGCGCCTCGTCGTCCATCCAGCCGACCATCAGCACCTCGCCGCTGTCGTGCTGCTGCACAACAGCACAGACGAGGCCGTCGGCGTCGCGCTTCAGTCGGGCGGCGACCTCGGGTTCGAGGGATGCTGGCGGGGGGTTCTGGGACACCTTGGACATTCTGCCGTGCCAACGCCTGCTGGCACGCACCAGATCCCTGCGTGTTGCCACGTGCCCGGCCGATTGGCCACGGGATGTGAGGATGTTGCCATGACCCGGTTCGCGCGCAGTGAGCGCCATGCCCTGTGTGACACCTTCGAACGGGTTGGTCCGGACGCCCCGACGCTCTGCTCGCCCTGGATGACGCGCGATCTGGCGGCGCACCTGGTCGTGCGCGAGCGCCGACCCGACGTGGCCGCCGGCATCTTTGTGCGCCGGTTGGCCGCGCGCGCCGAGCAGGTGCAGAACGAGTACGCAGCCCTGGAGTGGCAACGGCTGGTCGACCTGGTCCGCTCAGGTCCCCCGGTCTGGTCCCCGATCTCGCTGGCTCGGGTTGACGAGGTGGTCAACACCGCCGAGTTCTTCGTCCACCACGAGGATGTGCTCCGAGGCGGTCCCGGTTGGAGCGCCCGCGAGCTCCCCAGCGACCTCGAGTCGTCGCTCTGGAACATCGCCTCCAGGACCGCCCGGCTGAAGTTCGCACGCGCACGCGTGGGCGTCATGCTCGTAGCACCCCCGTTCGGTCGGACACAGGTCCACGCGAGGACCGACCTCGGTACCGTCGTTCTCAAGGGCAGCCCCGGCGAGCTCCTGCTCTACTCGTTCGGGCGCCGCGACGATGCCCTGGTCGACGCATCCGGCTCGGACGAGGCGCTCACCGCCATGAATGCCTCCTGACGACTTGATGACAGAACGGTCATCCGCGGCTCGGGTCCGGCCAGTGCCGAACACACTGTTCATCGAGGGTGGGACCTCCAGGGGAGTCAACGATGGGCAGCTATCTGAAGATCTGCGCGACCGTGGCGACGGCAGCCGTGGTGCTTGCCGGCTGCGGGACACAACAGGCAACGAACGCACAAGGCCACATGGTGGGTGTCAACGCGGCGGCGGCCGCGGGACAGCTACGCACCTACTACATCGCCGCTGACGAGGTCCTCTGGGACTTCGCCCCCGAGGACACCAACGCCGTATCTGGCGCGCCCTTCACCGAGGACGAGGAGGTGTTCACGAAGCAGGGACGAAACCGCGTGGGCCACAAGTACTGGAAGTCGCTGTACCGCGGCTACACCGACGCCAGCTTCAGCACTCGCATCACCGCTCCCACGTCGTGCGCGCCGACCACCAGGGTGTGCGACGACACCCTCGGCATGCTCGGCCCGGTGATCAGGGCTGTCGTCGGCGACGCCATCAAGGTGGTGTTCAAGAACAACACGAGCTACCCGGCCTCGGTCCACCCGCACGGCGTGTTCTACGAGAAGAACGCCGAAGGCGCGCCGTATGCCGACGGCACCAGCGGCGCTGACAGGAGCGACGACGCCGTGCCTCCGGGAGCCACCCACACCTACAGCTGGAAGGTCCCCGAGCGGGCAGGCCCGGCGGCCATGGACGCGTCCTCGGTGGTGTGGATGTACCACTCGCACACCGACGAGGTGGCCGACACCAATGCGGGGCTGGTCGGCGTCATGGTCATCACCGGCAAGGGCAAGGCCGACCCCGCTACCGCGACGCCGTTGGACGTCGACCGCGAGATCTTCTCCTACTTCACGGTGGAGAACGAGAACGCGAGCCTCTACCTCGACAAGAACCTCGCCGAGCTCGCCGGACCGCCGAACTCGGTGCCCGCCGACGACGAGGAGGCCTTCGAGGAGAGCAACCTCATGCACTCGATCAATGGCTACGTCTACGGCAACGGCCCGGTGCCGACGATGCGCAAGGGCCAGCGCGTGCGCTGGTACATCATGTCGCTCGGCACGGAGGTGGACCTGCACACGCCCCACTGGCACGGCAACACCGTGGCCATGCAGGGCATGCGCACCGACATGGCCGAGCTGCTCCCGGGCAGCATGATGATCGCCGACATGCAGCCCGACGACGTCGGCACCTGGCTCTACCACTGCCACGTCAACGACCACATCGTGGCCGGCATGCAGACCCGGTACCGCGTCGTCGCCTGACGTCCCGCCCGACCCGAGCACGCCCGAGGCCCACGCCTCGGGCGTGCTCGCGTCTGCTGGAGGATCCGGCGCGACCGAACGGGTGAATTGTGCCGATCTGACCCCGTGCGCCGGGCGGACCGTCGCGGCGACGGGCCTGGGCGGAATCCCGCGAAGTCCGGGGCCGGGGTTCCTCCCGGGCGCGCCCGACTAGGTGAGCCGGGGATTTCCCGGTACCCGCCTCGCGATACTCAACCGGACCGGAAAACGCACCGAAAATGAATGGGCCCCGGTCGGCCACCGCAATGCTCGAACGAGGCGCTTGCGGCGCCGCAATGGTCGCGCGACCGTATTGTTCGCTCGGCCGCCGAGAGCGACGTTGCGCCGCGTGTTCGGCG
>JANOHS010000110.1:0-4774 GCA_031406655.1 Micrococcales bacterium | reverse complement strand
CGTTCGCCCAGGCCCAGCTCGGTGAGCCCTATCTATGGGGTGCCGCCGGTCCGAGCTCCTGGGACTGCTCAGGTCTGACCCAGATGGCGTGGGCTCAGGCGGGGGTCTACCTCTCCCACTACACCGGGTACCAGTGGAGCGAGTCCCGTCGGGTGCCGCTGACCGAGCTTCGGCCCGGCGACCTGGTCTTCTTCGGCGACTCCGGTCCGACCAGCCACCACATGGGCCTGTATGTCGGCAACGACCAGATGATCGAGGCCCCGCACTCCGGTGCCGTCGTGCGCTACGCCTCGATCTGGCGCAGCGACATTCTGCCGTACGGCGGCCGCCCGTAGGCGAGCACCCGGCATACCGCTCGGTCCGGACGACTGACCCCGATCCAGCCCTTGCTCAGCTCAGGCCGCTCCCGGGCGCCGGATCCGGCCCCAGAACCGGCCTGAACTGAGCAAACCGGCTTGGGCTGAGCAAAGGTCAGTGACCCGGGCCCATCCAGCGAGCCGTGCTCAGGCCGGCGTCGGTGGCGCGCTGGATGGCCTCCATGATGACTCTCTCGGCCTCGATCCGGCCACCCCAGTGCGCCCCCTCGACCGACTTGCCCGGCTCGAGGTCCTTGTAGGTCTCGAAGAAGTGCTGGATCTCAAGACGGTCGAACTCGCTGACGTGCTCCAGCTCGGTGATGTGGGCAACCCTGGGGTCGTGCGAAGGCACCATCAGGATCTTGTCGTCGCCACCGGCCTCGTCGGTCATGTGGAACAGGCCGATCGCCCGCGCGCTGACCAGGCACCCCGGGAACGTCGGTTCCTCGAGCAGGACGAGCGCGTCCAGCGGGTCACTGTCCTCGCCCAGGGTGTCCTCGATGTAGCCGTAGTCGGCCGGGTACCGCGTCGACGTGAACAGCAGCCGGTCGAGTCGGATGCGACCCGTCGCATGGTCCACCTCGTACTTGTTGCGGTGTCCCTTCTGAATCTCGATCGTGACGTCGTACTGCACAGCTGCACCCCGTTCGATGTGTTGGCTTAGGCTCGCCCGTAAGTGTCCCGCATCGAAACCGACTTCCGACAGGGGGGTTTGTGCGCCGAGTGCTCGCCGGTCTCGGCGTCCTGGTCCTGGCTGGCGGCGGCTATCTGACCGCCGACGTCTACGACCAGGTCCCCGGCTTTCTCACCCTCGCACGGACGCCGTCGACATCCGGTATGCCGGCCGGGCCGCCGGTGACCCAGGGGGCCTCCCCGTCGGGGACGGTCAGCGACGTGCCGATTCCTTCGGCGGCGGCCTCGGCGGCGCCACCCCTGGTCACGGCCGGCGACGGGGCACCACTGCCGACCAGGGCAGGCCTGGCGGCTGCGCTGAGAGCTGCCCTGGCCGACCCGCGGCTCGGCCCGTCCGTGGGCGTGACCGTGCGCGATGCCGTCACGGGCGCACATCTGCTCGACGTCTCGCCAGGGGTGCCACGGACCCCGGCCTCGACCGCAAAACTGCTGACCGCGACCGCGGTCCTGTCGACCCTTGACCCTGCCCGGACCTTCGCCACCCGGGCGGTGCGCGGTGCCGGCGCCCGGGACGTCTTCCTGGTCGCCGGGGGTGACACGCTGCTCAACCCCGGGGCGGGCAACCCTGCGGCCGTTGCCGGCAGGGCGGGCCTGGCCGACCTTGCCGGGCAGACCGCGCAGGCCCTTCGGTCCCAAGGTGTCACCAGCGTCAGGCTGCACGTCGATGACCGCTACGCCCTGGGTGCCAGGTACGCGCCGGGCTGGTTCCCTGCGGACATCAACGCCGGGCTCACCGGACCGGTCGCCATGCTGGGGCTCTCCACCCAGCGGCCGGTGCCGAACACGGTGGCCTCCACCGACCCGGCCCTGAGCACCGCCAAAGCCTTCCGTAGGGCGCTGGTGGCGGACGGTATCGCCGTGGCCGCGGTGATCGACCGGGCCGCGTCACCCGAGGGAGCGCCCGACCTTGGTGTGGTCAGCTCCGCGACGCTGGCCGAGGTCATGGCGCTGGCCCTGGCCGAGAGCGACAACGCCCTGACCGAGTCCCTGGCCCGTCAGGGTGCCGTCGAGGCGGGTCGACAAACCTCGTTCGCCGCAGTGAGCGCATGGGTCAAGGAGGCGGTGGCATCCGTGGGGGTCTCGATGGAGGGTGTCACCCTGGTCGACACCAGCGGGCTCTCCGGCGGAACGCTCGTCCCGGCGCGTGCCCTGGGGGACGTGCTCTCGGTGGCCGCCGGGGGGCAGAGTCCAGCCCTGCAGAGTGTCGTGGTCCAGCTGCCGGTCGCCGGTCTGACCGGCACGCTGTCCGACCGGTTCCTCAGGGGTTCGGCGCACCCTGCCGCGGGGATCGTTCGAGCCAAGACCGGCACCCTCTCAGGTGCCAGCTCGCTTGCCGGGACGCTCGTGGACAAGGACGGGAGGCTGTTGACGTTTGCGATCCTTGCCGACAAGGTGGCACCCGGTGTCGGAACGCTGAACGCTCGGGCGGCGTTGGACCGGTTCGTAGCGACGCTCGCAGCGTGCGGGTGTGGCTGAGGAGGACATGGGCATGATGACGTCATCAGAGTTGGCTTCGCAGCCGTCCGGCAGGTCCGACACCAGCGGTTATGTCGACTGGGGGTTCGCCAAGGCCACGGGACGGCGTCTGGTCCCGGCTGGCCCCGTGGTCACGGCCGCCAGGGCGGCTGAGGTCGTCGACGCCCTGCGCTCGGCGGCGGAACGATCCCGCGTCCCAGTCGCCGAGACCGCCCGGATGCACGCGCCCACGGGCAGCAGCCCGGTCCTGATCGTGGACCGCCCGGGCTGGATCGACGCCAACATCGACTCCCTGCAGTCCATGCTCGAGCCGGTCGTCGCCGCAATGATCGCCAAGCGCAAGATGCCGGCGCAGCCGGCGTCCGACATGGTGCGTGACGTCGGTGCCAAAGTCACCGGCGCCGAGGCGGGCGCGCTGATGGCTTTCCTGGCCAGCAAGATCCTGGGTCAGTACGACCTTGCCCCCGAGGGCGCGCCCCGCCTGCTCCTCGTGGCGCCCAACGTCCTGCACGCCGAGACCGAGATGGGCGTCGACCCTGCAGACTTCCGGCTCTGGGTCTGCCTGCACGAGGAGACCCACCGGGTGCAGTTCACCGCCGTGCCGTGGCTGCGGGCGCACGTGATCGACTCGGCCCGCCAGCTCTCCCTGGACCTCGCGCCCGACCCCCAGCAGCTCGGTGACACCCTCGCCAAGCTGGCCCGGAACCTCCCCGACGCCCTCCGGAGCGGCGGCAACGGGCTGACCGACGTCTTCGCCACCCCTGAGCAGCGCCGCCAGATCGCCAAGGTCACCGCGATCATGTCGCTGCTCGAGGGGCACGCTGACGTGGTGATGGACGAGGTGGGGCCTTCGGTGGTGCCCAGCGTCGGACACATCCGGTCCAGGTTCCAGCAACGGCGCTCGGACGTCGGCGGCATCGACAAGATCCTGCGCCGCCTGCTCGGGCTCGAGGCCAAGATGCGCCAGTACCGCGACGGGGCCGCGTTCGTCCGCGCGGTCACCGACAAGGTCGGCACCGACGGTTTCAACGAGGTGTGGACCTCGCCGGAGACGCTGCCGCTGCCTCTTGAGATCGAGAACCCGTCGACCTGGGTCCAGCGCATCCACGGATGAGCAGCCTCAGCGGATGACCGGACCTCATCGCGCCATCGCCGAGACGCGGCTGGCCGTCCGCCGCGAGCTCGCCCAGATCGACCCCGGGGGGCTCGTGCTCGTCGCCTGCAGCGGTGGTGTCGACTCCTTGGCGCTTGCTGCTGCGGCTGCGTTCGAGGCCCCACGGACCGGCCTGACCGCCGGCGCCCTGGTCGTGGACCACGGCCTGCAGGATGGCTCTGCGGCAGTGGCCGACCGTGCCGCTGACCAGTGCCGGCGGCTGGGGCTGAACCCCGTCGAGGTCGTCACCGTGAAGGTCGGGTCCTCCGGCTCCGGCCCTGAGGCCGGGGCCAGGGACGCGCGATACCAAGCCTTCGAAGAGGTCGCCGGGCGGCTCGGTGCCGTGGCCGTCCTGCTCGGCCACACCCGCGATGACCAGGCGGAGCAGGTGCTGCTCGGTCTGGCCCGAGGCTCTGGGACGCGTTCCCTCGCCGGTATGCCGGTTCGCCGCGGACGCTATGTCCGTCCCCTTCTCGGCGTGGCCAGGACCACCACGGTGGCCGCCTGTGAAGCCGCGGGTCTGACCCCGTGGGTGGACCCGCACAACAGCGACCCGGCATACGGGCGCGTTCGGGCACGTGCCCTGCTGCCCCTCCTGGACGCGGAGCTCGGCCCGGGAACCACCGCCGCTCTGGCGCGTTCGGCCGACCTGTTGCGCGTGGACGCCGATGCCCTCGACGATCTCGCCGCTGCGGCCCGCGACCGGCTCGGGCAGGGGCCGGTCGACACGTCGGTGCTGCTGGCTCTGCCGCGGGCCATCCGAGCCCGCGTCTGGCGCCTCCTGGCACTCGAGGCCGGTTGTCCGTCCGGCTCGCTGGCCGCCGGCCACGTCGAGGCGCTGGACACCCTGGTCACGAGCTGGCGGGGGCAGGGCCCGATCGATCTGCCGGGTCACGTGAAGGGCAGCCGCAGCGGCGGTCGGGTGTTCCTCGTTGCCGCCGGTCCGGTTGAATAGGCGAGAGGACCTCGCTCACCACCCGTGCCCGTACCCCAAGGAGATGCCGTGGACGCTGCCCATATGGGAGCCGACCTGGAACGCGTTCTCGTCACCGAGGAGGAGATCCGGCTCAGGATCGGAGAGCTTGCGGTCGAGATC
>JANOHS010000109.1:0-2859 GCA_031406655.1 Micrococcales bacterium | reverse complement strand
GTCGTCTCGGGCGACGTCCTCAAGGTATAGCCGGCCGGCGACGATCTGGTCCGCGTTCACCTCGAACAGGCTGACCCCGCGCACCTCAAAGGGCTCGCCATCGCGTCGGTTACCCGTCCAGTGCCATTCGGTCCAGACCGTCTCACCATCCTGGACGGAGCGGATCAGCTCCGCATGAAAGTCGGGAATACCGTCGAACATGGCTTTCCAGTTGGCCTCCATCTGCGCACGCCCGACGAACGCCCTGTCAGGGTGTACTGGTTGCTCGCTGCGATAGTCCTGGTGCAGCAGGGCCGCTGCCCCCGCCAGGTTGTGCTCGTTCATCAGCGACGCCAGTCGCTCCACCACATCCGACATCCGCGCACCTCCCGGGCCTCGAAGGTGCGCCGGCGGCCCACCTCAGCTCCAGATGCTGCCGCCAAACCGACGCTGGCGACAAGAGACTTGGCTGAACCAACCTCTGGTTAGATCCCTGCCGTCTTCCAGGAAACGCCGCGACCTCGTGGGATCAGCAGGATGGTGAACCCACCGGGTCGCTGGCATCGTTGAACATGGGTGATTCTTGGCTGGTGGTCGCAGCCTCAGCATCGGCTCGGCCGGTCGGTGGGCGGGCGGCGTTCAGCACGGCCCAGACCACTTTGCCGCCATCGGCCGTGGGCAGGACCCCGAAGGCGCGAGAGAGGGCAGTGACCAAGGAGAGCCCTCGCCCATGCAGGTCGAACTGGGAGAACCGCTGACATGGAAGCTCGGCACTGTTGTCCCGGACGGTCACGCGAAGGGCCCCCAGGTTCCACGCAAGGGACAGCTCGACGTCGGTGCCGGCATGGACCGTCGAGTTGGTCACGAGCTCGCTGACCACCAGCGAAGCGGAGGGAATGAGTCCGCCTAGCCCCCAGTCCAGCAGGGTACGTGCGACAAAGTTGCGCGCAGCGCGCGGCGCGGTGGGATGCGGCGCGAGCAGTAGCCACTCAACCGCCGGAATGGGGGACGCAAGCACCGCGGACACCATGGGGAGCATCGATGCGGTGAGGACCAGGTACCCACCCAGGGGGTGGGCTCGCACCGTCTCGACGACCCGCGGGTCCGGGCAGGCCACGGCCACAGGGATCGCGGGCCAGTCGCGAACGTGCCTGCCCGCTGTCGCGAGCACCTCAACCGCCTGTGGTTCGGCACCCTCCTGCACCGCCGAAAGGTCGCAGACCACGCCGCGAGGTCCGTCGGCCAGGGCGAGCTGGATCGCCATGTCCAGATCCTCGACGACATCACCCAGCCGGCCGGCAACCTCGAGGACCACCACCTGGCGAATGGCATGTGACCTCACCCGTGGGTGCTGACGCAAGGCGGGCCGGCCGGCATACTGAACTGGCCTTTGAGGGGCGGGGGGGTTCTTCGACGGCTGAACCATGACGGACTCAATTCGATGGTCCCGGAAGTAGGACACGGGCCACCGAGGTTCAGGAGCAGCACGGGCAACGACGACGCCCCCAGGGTCTGGGGAGGCGTGTCGGTTAGTCACGTTACACCCGAGAAACGCCCAGACCTAGACGAGGTTTGGGTTAGCCCCGAGCTCAGACCTTGAGCCCCACGGCAACGATCGCCTCGGCGACCAACCGCATGCTGGCGTTGTTGGTCCTCGCGTGTCGCCTCATCCGCTGGTAGGCCTGATCGATCGTGACCGCGTGCTGCTCGGCGGTGATCCCCTTGGCCTGTTCGATCACGACCCTGGACTCCAGCGCCTCCTGCAGCTGCTCGCTCAGCTGCTCCTGCTGGCGCAGCTTGGAGGCGTTGACGACATAACTCGTGGCCACGTCGGCCAGCACAGAGGCCACCGCGATGTCCTCATCCGACCACTCCCGCGGCTCGGGAGAGTAAAGGTTGAGGGCGCCGATGATCTGGTCGGCAAGGCGCATCGGTATCCCGGCGACCCCTGCCACGTTCAGTCGTGCGGCTGTGGCCGAGAACTCCGGCCATCGAGCTGACTCCTCGCGCACGTCGGTCACCTTGACCACCGCACCGAGGTCGTAGGCGTCCCGGCATGGACCGGCCTGCTGTTCCTCCTGGTTGCACTCGAGCTCTCGTGAGGCCTCACTCACCGCAGTGACGAACCGAAGCCGGCCCTCCTCAGCCATCGTGACCCCACTGCCGGAGAGACCCAGGACCGCGGTGACGCTCTCCGTGAGCTCGCTCAACGTGGTCTCAAGGTCGTAGCGGACAGGCAGAACAACGGCGAACCGTGACAACGTCTGAAGGAAAAGCGGCTGGTCATACATCTTGGGCGTCCTCGGCTAATGCCGCCGGTCGGCGGCTCACCGCAGCGCGGGACCGAAACCATAAGGATCGTGAGTCACCGCTCAGGCGCCACATGCTTATCCACAGCATACGTCGGGGATGGGACTTTAGCCCCTGGGGATGCGCCACCCTGCCAACCCCCTGCCCGAGCCGTTGTTCGATGGGTCGGATTGACCTTCCGTGAGCCCACTGGCCGGCGTAGCGTCGGCACGGAGTGCGACACCGTCGTCGCACCGGGCATGAGGAGAAGCAGATGACGCTGTCCACCACCCAAGCACTCACGGACGAAAGCCGGCGGGCACTGATCAGCACAATGGTGCTCATCAGGACCTACGAAGAGGCCATCAGAGCCGTGTACTACGCGGACAAGAAGCCCGCCTTCGACATCGGCGCGGGACTCGTGCCCGGCGAGATGCACCTCTCGGCAGGGCAGGAGCCGGTCGCCGCCGGGATCTGCGCGCACCTCACGCGAGACGATGCGCTGACGGCCACCCACCGGCCGCACCACCTGGCCATCGCGCACGGCGTTGCGCTGCGCCCCATGACGGCCGAGATCTTCGGCCGTGAGAC
>JANOHS010000104.1:0-8052 GCA_031406655.1 Micrococcales bacterium | reverse complement strand
GGCCACGCAGCGGGACCAGCACGAGCCCGACCTCCCCACGTCGCGCCGAACGGCACTCGTCCGGAGGTCGACGCACGAGAGCACCGTCGAGGTCGAGCTCAACCTCGACGGCAGCGGCGAGTCGGCGATCAGCACCGGTGTGCGCTTCTACGACCACATGCTGGCCAGCCTGGCCCGGCACTCGCTGATCGACCTGCGCATCCAGGCCAGCGGCGACGTCGATGTCGATGCCCATCACAGCGTGGAGGACGTCGCCATCGTGCTCGGCGACGCGTTCAAGGAGGCGCTGGGCGACAAGCGCGGCATCTCCCGCTTCGGCGATGCGACGGTCCCTCTTGACGAAGCGCTCGTCCACGCGGCGGTTGACCTTGCCGGGCGTCCTTATGTCGTCCACACGGGCGAGCCGGAGGGCCAGGCCTACGTGATGATCGGCGGGAACTACGTGGGGTCGCTGACCCGCCACGTGCTGGAGAGCTTCGCCCAGCACGCGGGCATCGCCCTGCATGTGCGGGTTCTCTCCGGCCGCGACCCCCACCACATCGTCGAGGCACAGTTCAAGGCCGTGGCGCGGGCGCTGCGCGCAGCCGTCGCACCGGACCCCAGGGTCAAGGGCATCCCGAGTGCGAAGGGCAGCCTCTAATCCCGTGAGCACGCCGTGGCAGCCCGCCCGGCAGGGGCTGGGGATGCTCCTCCTGCGAGGCAAACCGGACGCGGTGGCGGCGTGGGCCAGGCGTGGTCTGGTGCCTGTGCACGTCGTGCGGCTGGAGGGCTGGACCGCTGTCCTTCCCGCTGGGCCATCGCGCGCGATGCCACCGTACGACGACACCCTCAAGGCGCTTGCGGGGCACCCTGTCGCCTCCCGTCTGCGTTCTGCCATAGGCCTGTTCGCGATCGACGGTAACGCGGTGGTCACCGTCCACCCCTACGGATGGCGCGCCATCCAGCGGTGGTTCGTCTGGTCACCGGGCAAGGGGCTTGTGCGTCCACGGCACTTGGCAACGGGACGGCCGGCGGACCTGGTTGCGGCCGCCGGGATCCGCGACGGAGCCGCTCGTCGCGCCGTGTTGGACCTGCTGGTCGATGGCGGCGGGGATGCCCGCCGTGTCCTCGGTGACCTGATGGCGGTGTTGTCCTTGCCGGGGTCCGATCTGCTCGAGGGCGGCCGGCGTCCAACGGCCTCGCCGGGGGCCACCCTGGTCGAGCCCAGCGAGCGGCAGGTGGCCAGGTTCGAACGGATCATTGACGACCAGGCGCGGCACCGGGTCGACCTGGGGGAGGGCTAGATGGCCGCACGGGTGGTGGTGCTGGACTACGGCAGCGGCAATGTCCGTTCGGCTGTCCGGATGCTCGAGCGGGTCGGCGCCAGCGTCGAGCTGAGCGCCGACCACCGCGCCGTCCTGGAGGCTGACGGCCTCTTCGTCCCGGGCGTGGGCAACTTCCATGCCTGTGTGCGCGCGCTGCGGGCTGTGGACGCGCCTCGTCTGATCGACGTCCGGCTCTCCGGCGGTCGGCCGGTCATCGGGGTCTGCGTGGGGATGCAGGTGTTGTTCGACGGGTCGACCGAACCGAGCGTGGGCGAGGAGGAGCGAGGTCTCGGGGAGTGGCCCGGGGTCGTCGAGCGGCTGCCGGCCGCCATCGTTCCGCACATCGGTTGGTCGTCGGTGAAGGTCGCAGCAGGCTCACGGCTCTTTGCGGGGGTCGAGGGCGAACGGTTCTACTTCGTGCACTCCTACGCGGCGCTGACCTGGAGCCTTGAACCGGAAGGAAGTATGGCCGTGGTGACACCCAAGGTGGGCTGGTCCGAGCACGGGGCGCCGTTCGTCTCAGCCGTCGAGAACGGGCCGCTGGTGGCCACGCAGTTCCACCCCGAGAAGTCCGGTGACGCCGGGGCCCAGCTTCTGGAGAACTGGGTGGGTTCGCTGTGACCGCAAGGGAGTCCGCGACATCGACATCAGCTCCTCGGCTGGAGCTGCTCCCGGCCGTCGACGTGGCGGGCGGCCAGGCGGTCCAGCTGGTGCAGGGCGTCGCGGGGACGGGCGGACAGTTCGGCGACCCGTGGGAGGCGGCCCGGGCGTGGCAGGACCAGGGCGCCGAGTGGATTCACCTGGTCGACCTCGACGCGGCCTTCGGCCGCGGGTCCAACCGTGAGCTGCTTGCCAGCATCGTGGGTCGCCTCGATATCCGGGTGGAGATGTCGGGCGGCATCCGTGACGCCGAGAGCCTGGAAGCGGCACTGTCGACGGGCGCGCGCCGGGTCAACCTGGGCACGGCAGCGCTCGAACACCCCGAGTGGACGGCCCGGGCCATCGCCGAGTACGGCGACCGGGTTGCCGTCGGTCTCGACGTCCGCGGCACCACCTTGGCGGCTCGCGGCTGGACCGAGGAGGGGGGTGACCTCTGGGAGACCCTCGAACGCCTCGACGGAGAGGGCTGCGCCCGTTACGTGGTGACCGATGTGAACAAGGACGGCATGCTCAAGGGCCCGAACCTGGAGCTGCTGCAACAGGTCTGCGAGCGCACCGACCGACCGGTGGTCGCCTCCGGTGGCGTGTCGACGCTCGCCGACCTGGTGGCGATCCGCGAGCTGGTTGCCCTCGGGGTCGAGGGCGCGATCGTCGGGTCGGCGCTCTACCGGAACGCCTTCACCTTGCCGGAGGCCCTCGACGTGGCAGGGCGTCCGTGAGCGGCGACTCGCCGCTGCGCCGGCGTCACTCGAGCGGCGGTCCCTGGGAGGACGCCTTCGGATACTCCCGCGCGATCCGCACCGGCGACCGCATCCTCGTCTCCGGCTGCACGGCCGTCGTGGACGGCACGGTCCGGCATGCGGGCGACGCCGGCGCCCAGATGGGTGTGGCACTGGGCCATGCACTCGATGCCGTCACGGCACTGGGCGGCACCCTGGGTGACGTGATCCGAACCCGGATGTATGTCGTCAACCGGACCGACGCCGAAGCGGTCGGCAGGGTGCACGCCGAGCGGCTGGCCGACGTTCGCCCGGCGGCAACGATGGTCCTGGTGGCAGGGCTCCTGGACGAGGAGATGCTCGTCGAGGTGGAGGTCGAAGCACGGGTCGGCTCAGCCCAGCCCGACGACCACGGCCGCAGATCCTCGTGAACGTGGGACCACCGTCGGGCAACGACCCACCCCACGATGCACCCCCGACCGACTCGGCGGGGCTGCCGTGGGCGGGTCGAGCGCTGACCAGTACCGGTTTCGAGCGCGACACCGGAGAGGCCGACCCGATCCTGCTGGCCGGCCTCGAGAACGGGTCGGGCGAGGTCGCCCTGCTCGCGGCCGTGGCCGGTGCACGGCTGCTCGTCCCCGTCGTGGCCGCACCGGGCGACGTCGACCACCCGGGCGAGCCGATGGTGCAACGCTCCGGCGACATGGCGCTGGTGACCCTCACGTCGCCGGATGGGCAGCGTGCGCTCCCGGTGTTCAGCAGCGTGGCGACCCTGTCAGCGTGGGACGCCACGGCGCGCCCCTCTCCGGTGACCAGCTCGCGGGCAGCGCAGGCCGCGGTGTCGGAGCGCTGCGACGTGCTGCTGCTCGATGCCGGTTCGGGACACCAGCGTGTCTTGCGACCCAGCATGGTGTGGGCCCTGGCCCAGCAGCGTGAATGGCTTCCCGCGCATACCGATCCCTTTGTGGCGCAGACAATTTCGCGGGCAACCGCCGATGAGGCCGATGTGATTGCCTGCTCCGGCGAAGAGGGTGACCCACTCGGCGCCGGCATCCTGCGGGTCGTGCTGAGTCTTCGTCCGGGGCTGGACCAGGCCCAGGTGCAAGCCCTTGCGACGCGCGTGGCTGAGCAGATCGCCACCGACGGGGAGGCGCGGGCTCGCATCGACGGCCTCACGTTCGTCATCCGCCAGGCCTGAGCTGCCAGCCATCCCGCTAAACCCCGTGGCCAGTGCTCGGCACCCTGTGACAACCTGAGCGGTATGCCGCTCGACCCGTACCGCCGCGTGCTTTCCGTCCCCGCACTCCGGCAGGCGCTGGTCCTCGGCATCCTGGTGCGCATCCCGATCTTCGCCGGCGGTGTCATCCTCACGCTGCACGTCGTCCAGACCCTTGGTCGTAGCTACGGTGCGGCGGGCCTGGTGAGCGCTGCAGCGACGCTCTGTATCGCGGTGAGCGGGCCTTGGCGTGGCAGGTTGCTGGACTCCAAGGGTCTGCGCCGCGTGGTGCTGCCCTCGCTGGTCGTGACGGCGGTCTGCTGGTCGATCGCCCCGTTCGTCGGCTACGCACCCCTGCTCGCGCTCGCCGCGCTCGCCGGCCTCTTCATCGTTCCCACCTTCTCGATCATCCGGCAGGCGGTCATCGCGGCGGTCCCGGACAGCGACCGGCGCACCGCGCTGGCCCTGGACTCGGTGGCCGTCGAGCTCTCCTTCATGATCGGCCCGCTGGTTGGTGTCTGGGCTGCCACCATCTGGCCGACCGCCTGGGTCCTGTTCAGCATCGAGATGCTCGGCGTGGTGGCCGGCGTCGGCCTGTGGCTGGCCAACCCCGTCATGCGTGCGGAACCCATCGACGGGGAGGGTCCGCACTCACGGACGCCACGTAGCTCGTGGTTCCGGCTACGGTTCCTGGCCGTGTGCGGCGCCGCCGCCGCGACGACAATCGTCCTGTCCGGCTGCGACATCGCGATCGTCGCGGCCCTTCGGGAGTTCCAGCAGATCGCCCTGATCGGCCCTGTTCTCGCGATCTGGGGGCTCGGGTCCGTGATCGGCGGTCTGGTGTACGGCATGCTGCACCGCTCGATACCGGCGTTCGTGCTCCTGGGCGGCCTCAGCCTGGCAACCTTTCCGATCGCCCTCGCCCCAAGCGTGTGGCCTTTTGCCGCCCTGGCCTTCATGGCGGGGTTGCTCTGCGCGCCGACGATCACCGCGACGGTCGACCAGGTCAGCCGGGTCGTGCCGGTGGCAGCCAGGGGAGAGGCGATGGGGTGGCACGGCTCCTTCATGACGGCGGGCTCAGCGTTGGGGGCACCGGTTGCCGGCCTGGCGATCGACCAGTGGGGCTGGCGTGGTGGCTTCGTGAGCGTCTCCCTGGTCGGGCTGGCCGTGGCCGTGCTCGGAGCCGGTGCCACCATCACCCGACGCCGTTCGCGCGCGCGGGCGTCGCTGGTCCCGGGGCGCGTCTGACCGCCAGGTGCCAGGATTGGGAGTCATGGGGTTCGCGCTGGTAGCCTTTCAGATCGACCGGCTGTGTCGACAAGGTTGCCCCCCAAGCGCCCTGACTGGCACAGCGTGCAAGAGAAGCAAGAAAGCAAGCCGCTTCCACCCGCGTCGGCACGCTCGCAGATCGCTGCGAGTCAGAGCCGCCGGGTTCCAGGTCCGCCCGGCTGGGGCGTCGCACTCTTGGTGCGCCGTGTCAGACGTGCAGCGTATGACGGGTGTCAGCCACCCGGCATACCGGCGGTTTTGGTTGGATGCTCCTTCCTTGAAAGCTCCTCGCGCTCCACGGTGGCGGGGAGCTTTTCTCGTCTGTCGTTGGTCGCCCTTGATGGACAACTAAGGAGAACCACATCAGCGAACCTCGTATCAACGACCGCATCCGGGTCCCGGAAGTGCGGTTGGTTGGCCCCAATGGTGAACAGGTCGGCATCGTGCGCGTCGAGGACGCCCTGCGACTCGCTGCCGAGTCGGACCTCGACCTCGTCGAGGTGGCCCCGATGGCAAAGCCGCCGGTCGCCAAGCTCATGGACTTCGGCAAGTTCAAGTACGAGGCAGCCATCAAGGAGCGGGAAGCCCGCAAGAACCAGGTCAACACGGTCATCAAGGAGATCAAGCTCCGTCCGAAGATCGACCCGCACGACTACGCCACCAAGAAGGGCCATGTCGAGCGGTTCCTCAAGACCGGCGACAAGGTCAAGGTGACGATCATGTTCCGCGGTCGCGAGCAGTCCCGGCCCGAGCTCGGCTTCCGCCTGCTGCAGCGCCTCGCCGAGGACATCGGTGACCTCGGCTTCGTCGAGAGCACCCCCAAGCAGGACGGCCGCAACATGGTGATGGTGATCGGCCCGACCAAGAAGAAGGCCGAGGCCAAGGCCGAACAGCGTCGCAAGCGCGAGCAGGGCGCTGCCAACGCGGCTGCCTCCACCGCGACCAGGTCGACCCCCGCACCGGTCGAGCCGGCCGCGGAGCCGAGCGTTCCGGAGCCGAGTGTTCCGGAGCCGAGTGTTCCGAAGGCGAGTGTTCCGAAGGCGAGCGTTCCGAAGGTGAGCGTTCCGAAGGTGAGCGTTCCGAAGGTGAGCGTTCCGAAGGTGAGCGTTCCGAAGGTGAGCGTTCCGAAGGCGAGCGTCCCGGACACCAGCGTCAAGGACTCCAGCACCGAGGCCGAGATCACCGCTGCCGACTAGGCGGCCACAGCTTTCACGCCAGAACCCCGCGGGTCCGTGAGGACCTGCACGACCGAAGGAGATCGGCTCCATGCCGAAGATGAAGACCCACAGCGGCGCCAAGAAGCGTTTCCGCCTCACCGGCACCGGCAAGGTCATGCGTGAGCAGGCCGGTGGTCGCCACCTGCTCGAGCACAAGTCGTCCAAGAAGACCCGCTCGATCGCGAACGACGTAGAGCTGAACAAGCCCCAGGCCAAGAAGATCAAGAAGCTTCTCGGCAAGTAGTCACAACGGTTTCAAGGGTTCAGAGCAAGACCAAGGTCAGCTCCGCTGACAAATGACATTCATCTAGCTCCGCTGACAAAGACAAAGGCATCCACCAACACGGGAGCCGGTACGTCCCGGTCCGCGTCAGCCGAAAAATCAAGGCAAGGAGTCTCACGTGGCACGCGTGAAACGGGCGGTAAACGCCCACAAGAAGCGCCGGGTTGTTCTCGAGCGCGCCAGCGGCTATCGCGGACAGCGTTCGCGCCTGTACCGCAAGGCCAAGGAGCAGGTCACCCACTCACTCGGTTACGCCTACCGTGACCGCCGCGCCCGGAAGGGCGACTTCCGCCGCCTGTGGATCCAGCGGATCAACGCCGGCGCCCGCGCCAACGGCATGACCTACAACCGCTTCATCCAGGGTCTTAAGGCTGCCGAGGTCGAGGTCGACCGCCGCATGCTGGCCGAGCTGGCTGTCAACGACGCCGCAGCGTTCGCCGCGCTCGTTGAGATCTCTCGGGCCCACGTGCCGGCGCAGACCGCTGCCGACGACGCCGCCTGAGGTACGGCAACGCAACCGCACCGGTTCGACGCCCCCGACTCTGATGCACAGATGCTGACCAATATCGGCTCTGACCGCGTCAGGTCGGTGCGGGCGTTGGGCCGCCGTGCCGTGCGCGAGCGCGACGCGCTCTTCCTCGCCGAGGGCCCCCAAGCCGTCCGCGAGGTTGTGGCGCACCGGCCTGACGTGGTCCGGGACCTGTACGTCGACGTCCAGGCGGGCAACCGGCATACCGCCGTGCTCGAAGCAGCGTGGGCCGCCGGTCTGCCCACCCGCGAGGTGAGCCACGAGGTCCTTGCCGCCATGTGCGACACGAAGGTGCCACAGGGGATCATCGCCGTCTGTCGACCCATCAATGCCGACCTCGACGCGGTTCTGGGCCCGCGCCCGAGGCTCCTGCTGGTCCTTGCCAACGTTCGCGACCCGGGTAACGCCGGCACGGTCATCCGTGGTGCCGATGCGGCCGGAGCCGACGCCGTTCTGGTCAGCGACTCCAGCGTGGACATCTACAACCCCAAGGTGGTCCGATCGACAGCAGGCTCGCTGTTCCACCTCCCGGTCGTGACCGGTCTGCCCATCTCCTTGCTCCTGGATCGGGTTCGTGGCGCCGGTCTGTCCCTGTTGGCGGCCGACGGCACGGGGCAGACCCTGCTGAACGACATCGACCTGGCCGGGCCGCACGCCTGGGTGATGGGAAACGAGGCGTGGGGCCTGGAGCACGACGTCAGGATGGCCTGCGACGAGGTGGTGCGGATCCCGATCTACGGCAAGGCCGAGTCGTTGAACCTGGCCATGGCCGCGACGGTTTGTCTCTATGCATCGGCCGGGGTGCAGCGCGAGAGCCCCGCAAGTGGCTAAAGTCGCACTTATGGGACAAGGGTC
>JANOHS010000077.1:0-5532 GCA_031406655.1 Micrococcales bacterium | reverse complement strand
GCGTGCGCGCTCCCGCGCGGCCTCGCGCGATTCGCTCATGGGTCCTCGGGGTCGATCTCGGGTGGATGCTGGGCTTCAAGGGTAAGGCCGGCGTCGAGCGTAGAACCGCACTCTGGGAGTCCCCCGGACGGCAGCTGAATCGCTCGGCCGCCACGCGTGTCATAATCGGGGGGTGTCGAGCGACTGTGCTCGGCGCATCATCCATTCACTACGGATCGTCCGGCACGTACCTGCCGGTGAACGGGAGCAGTATTCCTATGGCTACGGTCACTTTCGAAAAAGCGAGTCGGCTCTACCCCGGCTCAACCCGCCCCGCTGTCGATCAGATCGACCTGAAGGTCGAAGACGGCGAGTTCCTCGTCCTGGTCGGCCCTTCCGGCTGCGGCAAGTCCACGGCCCTGCGGATGCTCGCGGGGCTCGAAGAGGTCAACGTCGGCAACATCTGGATCGGCGACAGGAACGTGACGGACCTGTCCCCCAAGGACCGCGACGTCGCAATGGTCTTCCAGAACTACGCGCTGTACCCGCACATGTCCGTCGCCGACAACATGGGCTTCGCGCTCAAGATCGCGGGCGTCAACAAGGCCGAGATCGCCACGCGCGTCGCCGACGCCGCCAAGATCCTCGACCTGGAGGACTACCTCGAGCGCAAGCCCAAGGCTCTCTCCGGCGGCCAGCGTCAGCGCGTCGCCATGGGCCGTGCGATCGTCCGCAACCCGCAGGTGTTCCTCATGGACGAGCCGCTGTCGAACCTTGACGCCAAGCTGCGCGTTCAGACGCGCACCCAGATCGCCTCTCTGCAAAGGCGACTGGGCGTCACCACGGTCTATGTCACCCACGACCAGGTCGAGGCCATGACCATGGGCGACCGCGTCGCGGTCCTCAAGGACGGCCTGCTCATGCAGTGCGACACCCCGCGTCGGATGTACGACCACCCGGACAACGTCTTCGTCGCCGGGTTCATCGGCTCTCCTGCCATGAACCTGTTCGATGTTCCCGTGGTCGACGGCGGCGTGAAGTTCGGCTCGATCACCCACCCCATCGAGCGCACCCTCCTCGAGGGTGTCGGCAAGGAGGTCACCCTCGGTGTCCGCCCTGAGGACCTCACGCTGAACACCGATGAGAAGGGCCTTCCGGTCACGGTCGAGGTCGTCGAAGAGCTCGGCGCCGATGCCTACATCTACGGCTCGACCACCGAGTCCGCCGGCAAGATCAAGCCGATCATCGTCCGGGTCGATGGCCGCACCCCCCCGGAGAAGGGCACCGTCGTCCACCTCACCCCCAACCCGGGACATGTGCACCTGTTCCACGCCGAGACGGGTCTGCGTATCGGCGAATGATCGCCGCCCTCTGACCAGGGGGTGGCGGTGTCCCCCGAGGACGCCGCCACCTCCTGCCCGTTTGCCGACCCGGCTGCCCTGCCGTGAGCCCCTGCCGTGAGCCCATCCCGGACGTGGACGTGCCACGATTGGCAGGTGGCACTTGAGATCACCGCGGTCCGACCCGATCCGGCCCTGCTCGACCTGCCGTGGTCGACGCCGCTGGAGCAGTGGCCCAGCGACAACCTGGCCGCCCTTCCGCGCGGCATCTCGCGCCACGTCGTGCGGTTCGTCAAGTTCTCCGGCAAGGTCATCGCCGTCAAGGAGATCAGGGCCGACCTCGCCGTTCGTGAGTACAACATGCTGCGTCTGCTCACCAAGATCCACCAGCCCAGCGTCCAGCCCTTCGGCGTCGTGAGCGGCCGGACCACCGACGACGGCGAGGAGCTCGACGCGTGCCTGCTGACCCTCCACCTGCAGTTCTCCCTGCCGTATCGGGCGCTGTTCAGCCAGAGCCTGAGGCCGGACACCGCGCAACGGCTGATCGACGCCCTGGCGGTGCTGCTGGTGCGGCTGCACCTTGCCGGGTTCTGGTGGGGCGACGTGTCCTTGTCCAACACCCTTTTCCGCCGCGACGCGGGTGCGTATGCGGCATACCTCGTGGATGCCGAGACAGGGGAGATCCACACCACGCTCTCCGAGGGCCAGCGCGAACACGACCTGGACATCGCGAGGGTCAACATCGCCGGTGAGCTGATGGATCTGGAGGCCGCCGGCTTCCTGGGCGGCACCGCGGATCCGATCGAGGTCTCGGAGTCGATCATCGAGCGTTATCGCTCGCTCTGGCGCGAGCTCACCGAACGCCAGCGCTTCGAACAGGGCGACCGGTGGCGGGTCGAGGAACGTATCCGTCGTCTGAACGAGCTAGGGTTCGACGTCGACGAGCTCTCGATCTCCACCGACCTCGACGGGGCGACCATCCAGATTCAGCCGAAGGTCGTTGATGCGGGACATCATTCGCGCCGGCTGATGCGGCTGGCTGGTCTGGACGTCGAGGAGAACCAGGCGCGCCGCCTGCTCAATGACCTCGATGCCTACCGCGCGTCCCAGGATCGCCAGAACGACGACCAAGAGCTCGTGGCCCATGACTGGCTCTCCCAGATCTACGAGCCGATCACGCGGACGGTCCCCCGTGGCCTGACCCGAAAGCTGGAGCCCGCCGAGGTGTTCCACGAGGTCCTCGAACACCGCTGGTACCTCTCGGAGCGCGCGGGCCACGACATCCCGATCGAGGAAGCCATCGCCGACTACATCAGGAACGTGCTGCCCGGAAAGCCTGACGAGGCGGCGGTGCTCGGCGTCGACACCGTCGAGATGCCGGTGGTGGCGATGTTCCCCGAGAGCAGATCACCCGGTCGTTAGGCTATTGACAGGCTCGGAACGGGGGGTGTAGGTAGGCGTCATCTGTTGCCGTCTCCAACTACGGTGGCGTGACATTCTGTGGGGTGCACGATGAGAAGTTCTCTGGTTTCAGCCGCTGTCAACGTGGCCCGGATCCGACGCGGTCAGCGTCGGCGGCTGCTCAGTTTCGGCGCCGTACTGGCGCTGGCGACCCCGTTGTTTGCGGGGACGACCAGCGCCATGGGGGCCACCCGTTCCGTCGAGGATGCATCTGTCGTCTCCACCTGGAACGCGCTCGCGGTGTCCACCCTGGCCGGTGACACGACCAAGCACCCGAACGAGTCATTCCTGTACCTGGGTTTCCTGCACGCCGCCATCTATGACGCCGTGGTCGGTGTGAAGGGCCGGTACGAGCCGTACAGCTTCGACCGCCGCGCTCCTCGCGGCACGTCGGCCACAGCAGCAGCGGCGGCTGCGGCGCACAAGATTCTCGCTACCTACTCGCCGTATGCACGGGCCACCCTGGATACGGCGTTGGCCACCTCTCTTGCCGGGATCCCCGACCCCGCGAAGACCAAGGGCGTGACCTTCGGTGTGCAGGCGGCGCAGAACCTGATCGACCGGCGCGCCCACGACGGCCGGAACGCACCCGTTCTGTTCACCAAGCCGGCGGGGCCGGGGGTGTGGCGACCCACGCCACCCGCGCTCGCGCCGATGGCCGTGCCCTGGGCTGGCGGGACCACACCGCTGTTGGCTCGCAGCGCAACGCAGTTCGCCCCGCCCGCCCCGCCTGCCCTGACGTCCGAGCGCTACACGCGCGACTTCGCCGAGGTCAAGGCCGTCGGCTCTGCCACATCGACGGAGCGCACCGCCGATCAGACCGCTCTGGCGATGTTCTTCTCCGGGAATGCTGTCGTGCAGATCAATGCCGCACTGCGGGACCAGGCGGTCAAGCGCGGACTGAACATCGTTGACTCCGCCCGGATGTTCGCGGCGGTGGACATGACGGTCGCCGACGCCTTCATCACCACGTGGCGGGCGAAGCTGCTCCATGGGCTCTGGCGGCCGAGCACCGCCATCCAGCTGGCCGATACCGATGGAAACCCGGCGACCCTCGCGGATACCTCCTGGCGGCCGTTGGTCGTCGATCCGCCCTACCCGGAATACCCGAGCGGCTACAACGCCGTCGTCGCGGCCGCATCACGCGCGCTGGAGGGGCTCTTCGGCCGAGGGCACCTGGACCTCACGCTCATCTCAACAGCCATGCCAGGGGCGGTTCGCCACTACGACAGCGGACGGCTTCTGCGTGCCGATGTCGTCGACGCGCGGGTATGGCTGGGTATTCACTTCCGCTTCGCCGATGTTGCGGCCCGCAGGTCGGGCGAACACCTGGCGGACTGGACCCTCGACCACTACTTCGGACGGGTCGGGGACCACAGGTCCAGGGACCACGAGTCCAGGGACCGCGACTGACGGGTGAGCACGACTGCTGAACACGACCACCTGAGATGATCAGGTCGGTTGGCCTCGGGGGTTGCCCGTCGCCCGACGCTCAGAGCGCGCGGCGACGGGCAACCTCATACAGGGTGACTCCGGTCGCGATACCGGCGTTGAGGGACTCGACCGCCGAGGACATGGGGATCGACACGATCTGGTCGCACGTCTCGCCGACCAGCCGCGAGAGGCCCTTGCCCTCGGAACCGACGACGATGACCAGGGGCTCCTTGGCCAGCTCGAGATCGGGCAGCTGCACGTCGCCGTCCATGTCCAGGCCCAGGATGAAGAAGCCGGCCTTGCGGTAGTCCTCCAGGGTGCGGGTGAGGTTGCTGCACTGCGCGATCAGGATGCGAGCCGCCGCGCCGGCTGAGGTCTTCCACGCGCTGGCGGTCATCCCGACCGAACGCCGTTCTGGCACAACAACTCCGTGGCCTCCGAAGGCTGCGACCGAGCGGATGATCGCACCCAGGTTGCGCGGATCGGTGATGCCGTCGAGAGCGACGATGAGCGGTATGCCGGGCATCTGCGGGTTGACCAGGTCGCTCGGGTGGGCATAGACGTATGCCGGGACCTGAAGGGCCAGCCCCTGGTGCACTCCGCCGTCGGTGAGCCGGTCGAGCTCGCCGCGCGGGGTCTCCAGGATCGAGAGGCCGCGGCCGGTGGCGATCTTGAGGGCCTCTCGGACCCGGTCGTCCGACTCGAGCCGGCCGGCGACATACATCGTGGCCACCGGGACGTCCGCCCGCAGCGCCTCCAGCACGGAGTTGCGGCCGTAGACGATCTCGCTGGATCCCTTGGTCCGGCGGGGGGCACCGGCGCCACCACTTCGGGCGGGCCGGGCACCGGGCGCCGCCGCCTTCTTGGCAGAGCGGACAGCGTTCTTGTGTGCCGGGTGCTTGGTGCGGTCCGTGGCCTTGGGTGTTGCGCCTCGCGCTTCCAGACCCTTGCGTCGTTGTCCGCCGCTGCCGCCGCTCGGGCCCTTCTTGGATCCGCGGATGGCGCCTCGGCGCTGAGAGTTACCAGGCATGTTCGGTTGCCTTTCAGGCGTCGGTGCGGCGGGTCAGCGACCAGCGGGCACCCGAGCTCGTGTCCTCGACAGCAATTCCCGCTGCCGTGAGCTGCTTGCGGATCTGGTCCGCCGTGGCAAAGTCACGTGCCGCTCGAGCCCCTGCCCGGGCCTCGATGCGGTCCCGGACGAGCGCGTCGAGCGCATCCATCGCGTCGTCAGCCCTGTCGCCGGAGGCTGAGCTCCATTGCGGGTGAATCGGATTGACGCCCAGGACGTCTGTCATGGCCACGACGAGATGACCCAGCT
>JANOHS010000073.1:0-2366 GCA_031406655.1 Micrococcales bacterium | reverse complement strand
GCCGGGCCCGACGAGCCACGCCTGCACCTGACCCTCACCGATGACGGCCTCGGGCACCTGCGAGCGAACGATCAGGGTCGGCGTCGGAGGGCCGACGTAACGCACCATGCCCGCGCCCGCGCAGACAGCCGACAGCACGGCCAGCAGCGCTGCCCCCGTGTAGCTCTCACCGCCGGCGACGATGCCGAGCACGCCGCGGGAGTACTTGTCGTCCCCCGGCCCGGGGCGGGGCCAGAGCCAGGGGACGTCCTCGCGGGTGACCCGCTCGACAACGGGGCCTGCACCGATCTCGACGCCGATGTCCACGACCGTGAGCCTCCCGACGGCGGGCTCGGTGGCTGGCAGCAGATGCACCGGCTTGGCCGCGATGAAGGTCACTGTCTCATCGGCAAACACGCACGACTGCGTTGCCACCTCGCCGTCCGGGTCTGTCCCGCTGGGCAGGTCAACCGCCAGCACGTATGCCGTGTCGCTCACCTCGTGCAGCAGGTCATCGATCTGGGGCGACAGCCCGGAGCGTCCGCCGATACCGACGATGCCATCGATGACCAGCTCGGCCTCGCTCAGGGCAGAAGCAACCACCGACTGCGGATCTGATTGGACGCCAACGGTATTGAGCACCAGCGCACCTGCGTCCCGCACGGCGCGGAGGCCGCCTTCATGCACGGGCTCCGCGACGTTGAGCACCACCACGTTGGCACCGTCCCGCGCGAGCAGGGCCGCGGCATACAGCGCATCTCCTCCGTTGTTGCCCGCACCCACCAACGCGACCACGCGCCGCCCGCCCGGGCCGCCCAAACGTGCGGACGCCACGGCAGCCAGGCCTGAAGCCGCGCGCGACATCAGCTCGCCCTCGTCGAGCCCGGCCATCGCGGCGGTCTCGGCCGCGCGGACGGAGGACACGGCATACGCCCGGATCATCGCGGCCTCACCCCTATGCCTCGGCGATCACGACGGCCGAGGCGATCCCGGCGTCGTGGGAGAGGGAGACGTGCAGGTGATGCACGCCCAATGCTGTGGCGCGCGCCTCGACGGTGCCCCAGATCCTCAGCTTCGGGCGCCCGTCCTCGTTGCTCAGGACGTTGGCGTCGGTCCAGCACAGGCCCACCGGCGCACCCAGTGCCTTGGCCAGCGCCTCCTTGGCCGCGAACCGGGCGGCGAGGGAGTTGAGCCCCAGGGAACGTTCGGGCTCGGTGAACAGCCGCTCCAGCAGGCGTGGCGTGCGTTCGAGGGTCTGGCCGAAGCGCGCGACGTCGACCACGTCGATCCCCACCCCGATGATCATGTCAACGCCGCCGTCATCTGCTCGCCGGGATCATTCGACCGTGACGGACTTGGCGAGGTTGCGCGGCTGGTCGACGTCCAGGCCCTTGGCCGCAGCCAGCTCGCAGGCGAACACCTGCAGGGGGACGGTCGTCACCAGCGGGGCGAGCAGCGTCGGAGTCACCGGAACACGGATGACCACGTCCGCGAAGGGCACGACGTCCTCGTCGCCCTCCTCGGCGATCACGATGGTGCGCGCTCCCCGGGCACGGACCTCCTGGATGTTGGACACGACCTTGCCGTGCAGCCCGTGCTCGCTGTTGGGCGAGGGCACGATGATGAAGACCGGCTGGCCGGCCTCGATCAACGCGATGGGTCCGTGCTTGAGCTCACCGGCAGCGAAGCCCTCGGCGTGGATGTAGGCCAGCTCCTTGAGCTTGAGTGCCCCTTCCAGTGCCACCGGATAGCCGACGTGACGGCCGAGGAAAAGCACCGACCGCGTGTCGGCCATGAAGCGGGCGATCTCGCGGACCCGGTCCAGCCCGTCCAGGACCTTCTGGATCTTGGCCGGCATCTCGTACAGGTCCCTCATCACTGCCTGGGCCTCGTCGGCGAACGTGCCGCCGCGCAGCTGGGCGAGATAGAGGCCCAGGATGTAGCACGCGGTGATCTGGGCCAGGAAGGCCTTGGTGGAGGCGACCGCGATCTCCGGGCCGGCGTGGGTATACAGCACCGCGTCGGACTCGCGCGGGATCGTCGAGCCATGCGTGTTGCAGATGGCGATGACGCGAGCGCCGAGCAGACGCGCGTGCTTGACCGCCATCAGGGTGTCCATGGTCTCGCCCGACTGCGAGATCGCGACGACCAGCGTGCGGTCGTTGACTACCGGGTCGCGGTAGCGGAACTCATGGGCCAGCTCGACCTCGCACGGGATTCGGGTCCAGTGCTCGATGGCGTACTTAGCGACCATGCCTGCATAGGCAGCGGTGCCGCAGGCGATGATCACGATCTTGTCGATGGCGCGCAGCTCCGCCTCGTCCATCCGCAGCTCGTCCATCACCAGAGCACCGGTGGCGTCCGTGCGGCCCAGGAGCGTGTCAGCC
>JANOHS010000106.1:0-5564 GCA_031406655.1 Micrococcales bacterium | reverse complement strand
TCTGTCTATCCCGTGAAGATCGACGGTGGCGACGTGTTCGTCTCCGTGACGAAGGAGAACTGAAAGCCCATGGCAACACTGGAAGTTCGCGACCTGCACGTCACCGTCAACACCGAGAACGGCGTCAAGGAGATCCTGCGCGGCGTCGACCTGACCGTGAAGGCTGGGGAGACCCACGCCATCATGGGGCCCAACGGCTCCGGTAAGTCGACCTTGGCCTACAGCATCGCCGGGCACCCGAAGTACACCGTCACCGGCGGCACCGTGACCCTGGACGGCGAGGACGTCCTGGCCATGAGGGTTGACGAGCGTGCCCGGGCCGGCCTGTTCCTGGCCATGCAGTACCCGATCGAGGTGCCAGGCGTCACCGTGTCCAACTTCCTGCGAACGGCCAAGACCGCGATCGACGGCCAGCCTCCCAAGCTGCGCACCTGGGTCAAGGACATGAAGGCGGCCATGGCACAACTGAGGATGGACCCGGCATTTGCCGAGCGCAACGTCAACGAAGGCTTCTCCGGTGGCGAGAAGAAGGCTCACGAGATCCTCCAGATGGAGCTTCTCCACCCCAAGATGGCCATCCTGGACGAGACCGACTCCGGCCTCGATGTCGATGCGCTCAAGGTCGTCTCCGAAGGTGTCAACCGCGTGGTGGCCGGCGGTGAGGTCGGCGTCCTGCTGATCACGCACTACACCAGGATCCTGCGGTACATCCAGGCCGACTTCGTGCACGTCTTCATCGACGGCAGGATTGTCGAGGAGGGCGGGCGTGAGCTCGCCGACCGGCTGGAGAACGAGGGCTACGACCGGTTCGTCAAGGTCGGGGCCTGAGGATCGGGACGTGACGACCATGACCGAAGTCACCCTTGGAGGGCTGTTCTCCCCGCACGAGTCGGCTGCCATCCGTAGCGACTTCGCGATCCTGTCGCGCTCCGTACGTGACGGGAAGGCGCTGGTCTATCTCGACTCCGGGGCGACGTCTCACAAGCCGCGCCAGGTGCTCGATGCCGAGCGGGCTTTCTACGAGCAGCACAACTCCGCGGTCCACCGCGGCGCCCACCAGCTGGCCGAAGAAGCCACCGACGCCTTCGAGTCGGCGCGCCAGACGGTTGCCCGGTTCATCGGCGCACAGTCCCGCGAGGTCGTGTTCACCAAGAACGCGACCGAAGCGCTGAACCTCGTGGCCTATGCCTTCAGCAATGCGGCGGCCACGGGCGCCATGGACGGCGTCGACGCCCGCCTCGCTGACAGGTTCGCCCTCGGCGTGGGCGACGAGATCGTCATCACCGAGATGGAGCACCACGCCAACCTGGTTCCGTGGCAGGAGCTCGCTCGGCGCAGTGGTGCCACGCTGCGCTGGATCGGTGTCACCGACGAGGGCCGCCTTGACCTGGCAGACCTGGACACGGTCATCACCGACCGGACCAAGATCGTTGCGTTCACGCATGTCTCGAACGTCCTGGGCACGATCAACCCCGTTGCCGCCATTGTGGAACGGGCTCGGGCCGTCGGCGCCCTGACGGTCATGGATGCATGCCAGTCGGTGCCGCACCTGGCCGTCGACGTGGTCGATCTCGGCGTTGACTTCCTGGCTTTCAGCGGGCACAAGATGCTCGGCCCGATGGGGATCGGGGTCCTGTGGGGCCGCTATGAGCTGCTGGCTGCCATGCCTCCCTTCCTCACCGGGGGCTCGATGATCGAGGTCGTCCGGATGGAGGGCACGACGTACGCAGCCCCGCCGCAGCGTTTCGAGGCGGGGGTCCCTATGGCTGCTCAGGCAGTCGGCCTGGCCGCTGCCTGCGACTACCTCACCGCACTTGGTATGCCCCGGGTGAGCGCCCACGAGCGTGCACTCACCGAGGCGCTGCTCGCCGGGCTTGCGAAGCGTCCCTGGGTCCGCGTGATCGGGCCCACCGACGGCGACGATCACTCCGGAGCTGTCGCGTTCGTCGTCGACGGGGTTCACCCCCATGACGTCGGCCAGATCCTCGATGACGCCGGGATCGCCGTTCGGGTCGGTCACCACTGCGCCTGGCCGTTGCATCGGCGGATGAACGTGACGGCCACGACGCGAGCCAGCTTCGCGCCATACAACACGGTTTCCGAGGTCGATGCGTTGCTGAGCGCCCTGGACCGGGTGCCCGCGATGTTCGGGGTGGCGATCTGATGGACCTCTATCAGGAGATCATCCTGGAACACTCGAAACGCCCGCTTCACGCAGGCCTTCGTGAGCCTTTCAACGCGGAGGCGCACCACGTCAACCCGACCTGCGGCGACGAGATCACCTTGAGGGTCCAGCTGAGCGGCGAGGGCTCGTCGGCGGTGATCGTCGACCTGTCCTACGACGCGCTGGGCTGTGCCATCTCGACGGCTTCGACCTCGGTCCTGGCCGAAGAGGTCACCGGACGCACTGTCGGGGAGGCACTGAACACTTTCGCTGCCATGCGCAGAATGCTCACGAGCAAGGGAACCGACAGCGGCGACGAGGACGAGATCGGCGACGGGGTCGCCTTCGCGGGCGTCTCCAGGTACCCGGCCCGGGTCAAGTGCGCACTGCTGGGCTGGACCGCGTTCACCGATGCGCTGGCCCGGGCAGGCGCCGACATCAGTCCATCCCTGAGCAGCACCACCATCGCCAGCAACAACATGGAGATCTCATGACCGACACGACGACTGAACACACCAGCGCGGCCGATCACCCCATAGCCGCAGCAGCAGGCCCCACACCGCCGGACGTGGCAGACATCGAAGAAGCCCTGCGCGACGTCGTTGACCCCGAGCTCGGGATCAACGTCGTCGACCTGGGCCTGATCTATGGCGTCACCGTCGACCAGCACTCCCACGTGATCATCGACATGACGTTGACCAGTGCCGCGTGCCCGCTGACCGACGTCATCGAGGACCAGGTTGCGCAGGCTCTCGACAGCCTGGTGACCAGCCACCGGATCAACTGGGTATGGATGCCGCCGTGGGGTCCGGACAAGATCACCGACGACGGCCGCGAACAGCTGCGGGCTCTCGGCTTCAACGTGTGAGCCGAAGGTCACCAAGCCGGCGCATTGAGGTCGACCCCCAGCGGATCGCGCAGTGGGTCAACGGTTTTGCCGAGCGTCACGGTGCGTTGGCGTGGACATCGACCGATGGCTGCGTTGCCCTGGTGGCCCGTGACGGTGCCAGCGCGGTTCTGGAGCCGTTCGTCTCCGGTATGCCGAGCCCGCCGGCTGTGGTCGGTGAGCTGGCCGGCTGGGCGCTGCCGCCTGCGCACCTGGGACTGATCCTGGTCCGGCGTGGTGGTTATGCCGTGGGAGTGGCTCAGGGCGCTGGGCTGGTGGCCCACAAGGTCGGTACGCGATACGTGCAGTCCCGGACCGCAGCCGGGGGTTGGTCCCAGCACCGGTTCGCCCGGCGCCGCGACAACCAGGCCGATGCGCTGGTCGGATCCGTCATCGAGCACACCCGCCGAATCGTCCTGGCCTCACCCAAGGACGCACTCGTGGTGGGTGGGGACAAGACACTTGTTCGTGACGTCCTGGCCGACCCACGGCTGGCCGGCCTGGCCGAGCTCCCGCGCCGGGAGCTGTTCGACCTGCCCGACCCAAGGCTGGTGGTTCTCGAACGAGCCCTGCAGCGTGGACGAGCCGTGCGGATCACCCTCACCGAACCTGACCCAGCTGTGGACCCTGACGCTGCAGCGATCGAGTCCTAGTTCGTTTGCGTGAGGCGCTTCAGACGTCGCCTGCATATCAACACGGTGTTGTCTCAGAAGGTCTTGTCAGAACGGTGGTGGTCCGGCGTCGCGTTCTGCCCAGGGCATGGGTTGCTTCTTCTTCGGCTCTTCGGGTGTCCACCCGTGTCGTGGGACATCGTCAAGCACCGCTCGGGCTTGGCCAATGGCTACCCACCGGTCGGCGGGATGACCAGGGGCGACGGAATCCGATCGAGCTGGTCGTCCACAAGGGGTGCCGTGTTAGTTCCACCGTCCACAGGATCGGTTCGTGGGCTGTGCCGTTGGCCCCAGGGTTGCCAAGGTCGACCACGGAGGTGGTCAAGGTGGCCGATTCAGTCCCCGTTGAGGGGATGTCTCAGTGGGTGTCGACGGCTGTGACAGCCAAGGCTGGCGTTGCCAATGCCGTTGGGGCATATGGAGAGCGGCTCGCCGCGCGTTATCTGGCAGAGGCCGGGATGCAGATCCTGGACCGCAACTGGCGCTGTGACCAGGGTGAGATCGACATCGTGGCCATGGACGGCAGGTGCCTGGTGATCGTCGAGGTCAAGACCCGGCGCAGCCTGATGTTCGGCTCGCCGGTTGAGGCGGTGACGGCGCTCAAGGCCGCCCGGCTGCGACGGCTGGCGGGCTGCTGGGTGGGCGATCACCGAGCCCTGGTCGACTCGGTGGCCGACATCCGTATCGACGTCATCGGCGTGTTGCGCCCGCCACGGGGTCCGGCCCAGATCGAGCATCTGGTTGCGGTGACGGCATGAGCCTGGGACGCACACAAGGCGTTGCCCTGCAAGGGATCGAGGGCGCGCTGGTCGATGTCGAGGCCCACCTCGAGCAGGGGCTTCCGAAGGTCATGTTCAGCGGTCTGCCCGATGCGGCATGCAGGCAGGCTCCGGATCGGATCAAGGCCGCAGCGATGAACTCCGGTGTCCCGATTCCGAATCGGCGCCTGACGGTCAACCTCTCTCCTGCCTCCATTCCCAAGGTCGGCAGTGGCTGGGACCTTCCCATCGCCATTGCCGCTCTCGCGGCCGCTGAGGTGATCAAGGCCCCCGTTGTCGACGGAATAGTGCACATCGGGGAGCTGGGTCTGGACGGTTCGATCCGCCCGGTGCGCGGCGTACTACCCGTGGTGCTGACCGCTGCCCGCCTGGGCATGGCGCAGATCGTCGTCCCTGCGGCGAACGCGGCCGAGGCTGCCCTTGTCCCGGGGATCCTGGTGGTGCCTGCGCGCCACCTTCGTGACCTGGTGGCGCGCTACCGCGCCATCGGGCGCGGAGAGTCGCCGGACGACGTGTTCATTGAGCCTGCAACGGTGCACGACGACGTCGTCGTGCCGGACCTGCGTGATGTCGTGGGGCAGGACGAGGCGCGGCTGGCGCTTGAGATCGCGGCCGCGGGCCGACATCACCTGTTCCTGTCGGGGCCACCGGGGGCTGGCAAGACGATGCTCGCCGAGCGGCTGCCCTCGCTGCTGCCCGATCTCGAGCCCGGCCAGGCCCTGGAGGTGACGGCGATCCACTCGGTTCTTGGCGCACTGCCCAAGTCCGGTGCACTCGTCGTGCGACCGCCCTTCGTGGCACCTCACCACGGCGCGTCGATGCCTGCGATCGTCGGGGGCGGGAGTGGTTTCATCCGGCCGGGCGCCATCTCGAAGGCCCATCACGGGGTGCTGTTCCTTGACGAGGCTCCCGAGTTCAAACCCGGTGTCCTGCAGGCCCTGCGCCAGCCGGTGGAGTCCGGTGAGGTGGTCGTGGCGCGAGCGGCGGGAGTCGTGAGGTATCCAGCGCGTTTTCAGCTGGTGCTGGCGGCCAACCCCTGCCCGTGCGGTCGTGGGGTTGGCAAG
>JANOHS010000016.1:0-9763 GCA_031406655.1 Micrococcales bacterium | reverse complement strand
CCGGCGCTGACCGTGGTCGGCGGGATCGACAGGGTCGAGGTCCCACCCCGGGCCAGACGCTCTGCCACGCTGGCCAGTGACACGGTGACGTCCAGGTCAGCGGGCTCGGCGAGGGCCATCACCCTGAGCCCGAGGATCGCGCCCGTCGTCATCAGGCCCTGTCCTGGCAGAACCCCGACATAGGCTGCCAGCTTGGCACCGAACGACTGCAGCCGGATCGCGCCCTCGGCGTCCAGGGACCTGGCACGCGTGACATAGTTCCCCAGGTCCTCAAGCGTGTCGACGTCAGCGAACCGGAGCTCGCCCATCAGCGGGTGCCCTGACGCCAGCGGAAGGGCACCGGATCGCCGGACACACCCACGAGAACCGCCCGTTCGTCCTGGCGCAGCCGACGGGGGCGCGCCGTCGCGAAGTCGTAGGCGACCAACGTCGTCTCGGCCCGCGCATACAGCGTCATGCCCACCTCGCTCGGGTCACGCACCTCGTAGGCGAGGTCGAAGCTGGCGCCCGAGATCTTGGTCGCCCAGATGTCCACGGTGATCGGCGCGTGCCGGAAGTCCAGGGGGGCGAGGTACTCGATCTCGTGACGGGCGACCACGACGCCTTCGTCCAGCATGCTGCGATCCGGGCCGAACCACTGCTCGAAGGCGATGACCCGGGCATCCTCGAGCAGGCGCAGGAACTGGACGTTGTTGACGTGCCCGTAGGCGTCCATGTCGGACCATCGAAGCGGGACATCGACACGGTAGGGGCGCTCGCTCATGGCGCCATCATCGCAGCGTGCGGATATCGTCGCCTCGTGACCACCCCTGAGAGCGCCGCCATCCTCGACCCGCTGGAGGACCTGCTCGACGTCCTCGACCTCTCGCCCCTCGGCTCCGCCCGCATCACCATTGGCGGTGTGGCTGCGGGCGACCCGTCGACAGACTTCGACCTCGGCGAGTCCGAAAGGGACATCTTCATCGGACGCAGCCAGCCGATGCCCCACGGCCGGGTCTTCGGCGGGCAGGTCCTCGCACAGTCGGTGATCGCCGCAGGCCGGACGGTCGAGGACCTCGCCGATGCTGGGCACCGTCCACGCCGGATCCACTCGTTACACGGCTACTTCCTGCGCCCTGGCGACTCGAACCATCCGATCCGCTTTGCCGTGGAACGACTGCGTGACGGACATTCGTTCTCCGCTCGTCGGGTCCACGCGATCCAGTTCGGCAAACCCATCCTGTCGATGATCGCCTCGTTCCAGACCGATGCCGCGGGGCTGGACCACCAGGACCCCATGCCGGCGTCGCCAGAGCCCGAGAGCCTGCCGACGGTGGCCGAGGTGTTCGCCGGGGTAGACAGCCCCGCTGCCAACTTCTGGTCGCAGGCCAAGGCCATCGACGTGCGCCACGTCCAGGGGGCGATCTACATCCGCCCGGGGAGGCAGCTCGCGGCTCAGCAGAGCGTGTGGCTCAAGCCCATCGGGCAGGTGCCCGACGACCCGCTGGTGAACGCCGCGATGCTGGCCTACTGCTCGGACTACTCACTGCTCGAGCCGGTGCTTCGCCGCCATGGCCTCGCCTGGTCCGACGAACGTCTACGCGTTGCCAGTCTCGACCACGCCATATGGTTTCACCGACCCGCCCGCGTCGACGACTGGACCCTTTTCACCCAGTCCTCTCCGTCGGCATCGAGCGGACGCGGGCTCGCTGCGGGGCGGATGTTCAACGCCGATGGTCAGCTGCTCGCGACGGTTGCCCAAGAAGGCATGCTCCGCCTCAAGGACTCGTGACGCTGCCGTCGCGCGCCAGACTTTGTTACTAAGCGTTCGCTTAGTAGGATCCGAAGTCCATCCCGCCATCTGGAGGCATTCGTGACCAGCACCACCACCCAACGCATCGCGATCGTCACCGGCGCCGCCCGCGGTATCGGAGCCGCGACTGCCCTTCGCCTGGCCAGGGACGGGCACGCTGTGGCCGTCCTCGACCTCGACGAGTCCTCATGCGCAGGAACGGTATCGGCGATCACCTCGGCCGGGGGTCGTGCCCTCGCCGTGTCGGTGGACGTCAGCTCGCCCGAGAAGGTGGAGGCGGCCGTGGAGCGGGTCGCGATGGAGCTGGGGACCCCGACCATCCTGGTCAACAACGCCGGCATCATCCGCGACAACCTGATCTTCAAGATGACCGTCGAGGACTGGGATGCCGTCATGAACGTCCACCTGCGTGGTGCGTTCCTGATGACCAGGGCCGTGCAGGCGCACATGACGGCCGAGAGGTACGGCCGGATCGTCAACCTTTCATCCACGTCGGCGCTGGGCAACCGTGGTCAGGTCAACTACTCCGCGGCCAAGGCCGGCATGCAGGGCTTCACCAAGACCCTGGCGATCGAGCTCGGACGCTTCGGCGTGACCGCCAACGCCGTGGCCCCCGGCTTCATCGCCACGGACATGACCCGGGCGACGGCCGAACGGATGAACATCTCGTTCGAGGACTTCCTGGCCCGGGCGGCGGCCGAGGTCCCGGTCGGTCGCGTCGGTCAACCCGAGGACATTGCGGCCACGATCTCCTTCCTGACCAGCGAGGAGGCCTCGTTCGTCTCGGGTCAGGTCATCTACGTGGCCGGCGGTCCCGAGGACTGACCAGGCCCGCCCGCCCCATCCTGACCGAACACCTCCGCGGGCCCGTTTTCGCCCTTCCGAGGCCCGAAACGGGACATCAGAGGTGTTCGGATGGGTCTTGGTCAGAGGCCGAGGTCGCGGCCGATGAGCTCCTTCATGATCTCGTTCGAACCGGCCCAGATCTTGGTGACCCGGGCGTCACGCCACGCCCGCGCCACGCGGTACTCGTTCATGAATCCGTAGCCGCCGTAGAGCTGCACGCAGGCATCGAGCACGTCATTTTGGATCTCGGCCGACCACCATTTGGCCTTGGCGGCGTCCACCGCGCTGAGCCTGCCCTCGGCGTGGGCCTCGATGCAGTCGTCGACATAGGCCTGGGTGACCTCAAGCTTGGTCTGCAGCTCGGCGATCAGGAACTTGTTGTGCTGGAAGGTGCCGATCGGCTGGCCGAAAGCCTTGCGCTCCTTGGCGTAGGCGATCGTCTCAGCCAGGATCTGGAGCGCGTGAGCGGTGTTGGACACCGCCGCACCAACGCGCTCCTGCGGCAGCCGCTCCATCATCGCGATGAATCCCCGGTCGACCTCACCGATGACATTGGCGCCGGGGACGCGCACGTCGGTGAAGAACAGCTCGGCGGTGTCGGACTCCTCCTGGCCCACCTTGTCGAGCTTGCGCCCTCGCTCAAAACCGGGCATGCCGGTCTCGAGACCGAACAAGGTGATGCCCTTGGCGCCCCGCTCGGGGGAAGTCCTGGCTGCCACGATGACGAGGTCCGCCTGGTAGCCGTTGGTGATGAAAGTCTTGGAACCATAGAGAATCCAGTCATCGCCGTCGCGAACGGCCGTGCTCTTGAGGGCCGCCAGGTCCGAGCCGCCACTGGGCTCGGTCATCGCGATCGCGGTGATGATCTCGCCGGAGCAGAAGCCGGGCAGCCAGCGCTGTCTCTGCTCCTCGGTGCCCAGCTCCACCAGGTAGGGGGCGACGCAGTCGGTGTGGATGCCGAAGCAGGAGGACGCCGCGGCGTTGAACTTGGAGAGCTCCTCGGCCATGACAGCGTTGAACCGGAAGTCGCGCGCCTCCGATCCGCCGTAGGCCTCGGGAACCTCGAGCCCGAGCAGTCCCTGCTTGCCCGCCTCGATCCAGACCTCTCGATCGATCGACCTCGCCTCGATGAAGTGTTCGGCGCGGGGCTTCAGACTGCGTTCGACGAACTCACGCACCGTGGCGCGAAACGCCTCGTGGTCAGGTCCGTAAACGTTGCGTGGCATGTCAGTCCTCCGGGCTACTAAGCGCTTGCTTAGTTTCGGCGAGGTGGGGCATGCTGTCAACCATGACCGCCTCGCCGAAGCCGGCAGCCAGCCGTCCTGCGGCCGGAGCAACCGCCCATCGCCTGATGGATGCCGCCGTGGATGCCTTTGCCGACAACGGTTTTCACGCAACGACCACCCGGGACATCGCCGCGCGGGCGAACATGAGCCCGGCCGGCGTCTACGTCCACTTCGCGAGCAAGCAGGACCTGCTGTTCCAGCTCTGCCGCCGTGGACATGTCCGGGCGCTGGGGATCGTGACCACCGCGCGCGAGGGTGAACACACTCCCCCCGCCCAGCTCGTGGCGATCGTCTCGGCCTTCGCGCGCTGGCATGCCGAGCAGTACCGCACGGCCCGGATCGTGCAGTACGAGTTTCCCCACCTGACGCCCGAGCACCGCGACGAGATCCTCACCCTGCGCAAGCAGATCGACGCCGTCGTCCGGGACGTCCTTCAGGACGGTGTTGCCGCTGGCGACTTCGACGTGCCGGACCTTGCCGTGACGACCCTGGCCCTGCAGTCGCTGGCCATTGATGTCGCCCGCTGGTACGAACCCGGCATCCGCCGCGCGCCCGGGGCCATCGGCACGGCATACGGCGAGCTTGCTCTGCGCCTCGTCCGGGCCTGAACCGACGGCCGTGCGTCAGCCGCGGCCAAGCTTGCGGTAGGTCACGCGGTGCGGGCGGGCTGCGTCGGGGCCGAGGCGCTCGACCTTGTTCGCCTCGTAGGACTCGAAGTTGCCCTCGAACCAGTACCAGGCGGCGGGGTTATCGGCATCACCCTCGTAGGCGAGGATGTGCGTCACCACGCGGTCCAGGAACCACCGGTCGTGACTGATCACGACGGCGCATCCGGGGAACTCCAGCAGCGCGTTCTCCAGGGAGCCGAGGGTCTCGACGTCCAGGTCGTTGGTGGGCTCGTCGAGCAGCAGCAGGTTGCCGCCTTGTTTGAGGGTCAGCGCCAGGTTGAGCCGGTTGCGCTCGCCGCCGGAGAGCACGCCGGTCATCTTCTGCTGGTCGGTGCCCTTGAAACCGAACTGTGAGACGTAGGCGCGAGAGGGAATCTCGACCTGGCCGACCTTGATGTAGTCCAACCCGTCCGACACGGTCTCCCAGAGACTCTTGTTCGGGTCGAGGCCCGCACGGCCCTGGTCGACATAGGAGATCTTGACCGTCTCACCGATCTTGACGTTGCCGTCGTCGGGCGTCTCGAGGCCGACGATGGTCTTGAAGAGCGTCGTCTTGCCAACGCCGTTGGGGCCGATCACACCCACGATGCCGTTGCGCGGCAGGGTGAACGACAGGTTGTCGATCAGCACGCGGTCGTCGAAACCCTTGCGGAGGTTGTTGACCTCGATCACCATGCTGCCCAGTCGCGGGCCCATCGGGATCTGGATCTCGTCGAAGTCCAGCTTGCGGGCACGGTCGGCGTCGGCCGCCATCTCCTCATAGCGGGACAGCCGGGCCTTGGACTTGACCTGGCGGGCCTTGGCGTTCGACCGGACCCACTCGAGCTCGGCGGACAGCCGTTTGGCCAGCTTGGCATCCTTCTTGCCCTGGACCGTGAGGCGCTCCCGCTTCTTCTCCAGGTAGGTCGAGTAGTTGCCTTCGTAGGGGTAGAGCCGGCCACGGTCGACCTCGGCGATCCACTGGGCCACGTTGTCAAGGAAGTACCGGTCGTGGGTCACGGCCAGGACGGCACCGTGGTAGGCGGCCAGGTGCTTCTCGAGCCAGAGCACGCTCTCGGCGTCGAGGTGGTTGGTGGGCTCGTCCAGCAGCAGCAGGTCCGGCTTCTGCAGGAGCAGCTTGCACAGGGCAACCCGCCGACGCTCACCACCGGAGAGCAGCGTGACATCGGCATCCGGCGGCGGGCAACGCAGGGCGTCCATCGCCTGCTCGAGCTGGGAGTCCAGGTCCCACGCGTCGGCCGCGTCGATCCTCTCCTGGAGGTGGCCCATCTCCTCCATCAGCGTGTCGAAGTCAGCGTCCGGCTCGGCCATCTCCTTGGAGATCACGTTGAACCGGTCGACATCGGCCTTGATCTGGCCCAGGCCCTCCTCGACGTTGCCGAGAACGGTCTTCTTCTCGTTCAGCGGCGGCTCCTGCAGCAGGATGCCGACGGAGTAGCCCGGCGACAGACGTGCCTCACCGTTGGAGGGGTGGTCCAGCCCGGCCATGATGTGCAGGATCGTGGACTTGCCGGCGCCGTTGGGGCCGACCACGCCGATCTTGGCGCCGGGAAAGAACGACATGGTGACGTCGTCGAGGATGACCTTGTCGCCGTGTGCTTTGCGCGCTTTGGTCATGGTGTAGATGAACTCAGCCATGAGCGTCAGGCTATCCGCCGCGAGTCGTCGAACCCTAACTCGGTGCTCCGGGCGCCGACCGGGAACGGGAACAGCCCGTGGCGACACCCGACACCCACCAGCCGGGCACCCTTCTGGCTGAAGGCTTCGACCGACCCCTGCTAACCGGCAGCGCCGACGGTCTCGTACGCGTCGGTGTCGGCGGCGGCCAGGTCGATGCCTGCGCCGGCCGGGCCGGTGAACCCGTCGGCGGCCGGCTCGTCGCCAGCCCCCAGGAACTCGTCGTCGCCTATCTCGGCGTCCCGGTCCAGCTGCTCGTTGGCGTCCTGGACCTCGGGATCAGCCATCCGGTCGCTCTGGTTGAGCTGCGGCTTGAGCACCTTGATGAACGTGGTCTGGCCCCAGGTCAGGTCGTGGCCGACGTTGTAGGCGTCGATCTCCACGGTGGTCCCGCTCTTCTCACCGTTGACCCACTGGTTGATCCTCATCCGCCCGTAGACGATCACCGGTTCGCCCTTCTTCAGGGAGTTCGCCAGGTTGATCCCGAGCGCGCGGAAGGCCGTCACGTTCACGAAGTTGGTCCCCGCGTCGATGTACTCGCCGGTCTTGAAGTTCACCCGGCGCACGTTCGACGCCACCCTGAAGGTCACGAAGGGCACGTCCGCCTTGGTCAGCCGCGCCACCGGGTCGCCCACCACATTGCCGCTGACCGTCACGTAGGTCTCGTTCATCGTCTTCACCTGTCCCATCGTTGGCCCGCCGCAGATGGCGAGGACTCCAGAGTCGGTGTGCCGACCCGATGACAACAGAGGCCGCCCTGGGCCTGTGGACGGCCGGACGAAGGGCGCTGCCGCTGTGGACAACCGGGCCACAGCCAGCGGGTCAGGCGCGCTTCCGCGCAGCGTCGAGGTGCTCACGCGTGGCGCGGTGTCGGTCGACGACCTGCTGGACCGGCGCGAGGAGACGATCGCGCGCCACCTGCGAGACTGAGTCGCGAAGGCGCGCCGCCATGAGCACCTTGAGACGCCGACCACCTACGACGCCCATGGCTCGGGTCACCCGGGACAGCAGGAAGCCGATCAGGAGCCCACCGGCCAGCATCAGGAACGGATAGGGCAATGATCCCAGTCGAGGAGTGTCCACCGCCGGAAGCTGCAGCCATCCGAGCACCATCAGGATGCCGAGCCAGACGAACCCCGCGACAGCTGTGATCGCAAAGACCCACTGAAGAGCGCCGAAAATGGCCCACCACGAAGGATTTCGTTCGCGAAGCGACGTGTTCACGACCGCCTGGTCCAAGGCGTCACCGAGATCCTCTCCCGGAGGCGTCGCAGCCTCGGTGACCGCATCGGTCCACGCCTGGGGCAGCCCACGACCGACCCGGTCCCCCAGCTCCCGCGTGGCCAGCTCGACAGCCGCCTTCGCAGCCGGGGTCGCGCGTGGCAGGGACGACCGGCCGAGCACCGCGCGGACGTCGGACTCCGAGATCCGGGTCGTCTTGGCAGCCGCGCCCTGGTTCAGCCGGAGCAGCCTCAGCGGCGCTGGACGCAAAGCCCTGACCCAGCGGGTGAACGGCCAGCCGGTGCGTGCCCAGGTCTCGCGCTGGAAGGTCCGTTCCACTGCATCGAGGATGACCGGTATGCCGGCCGCGCGGCTGAGCGCGTCGACCAGCCCCGGGTCGTCGGAGCCGTCAAGACCGGGCTCGGTATCGGCGACACCGGAACGCAGGGCCGTTGCCGCAGTGAGCAGGTCGGAGTCCAGACGCCTGACTGCAGCGTTCTGAGCCGCCACGGCCACACTGATCTGATGGTGCAGATCGACCACGCCGCTGCCGTCCAGAGCCGACGTGGCGATCACCTCGGCGTCCTCCACGCCGTCGGCGGTCAGCAGCCGCACGAGATCGCTGCGGCAGGCGGCGAGCGCCTCGGGCGTCAGGCGGTCGGCCTGGTTCAGGACCACCATGGTGACGGCGTCGTGGGCCGAGAGCCTGGCGATGTAGTCCTCGTGAAGGCGCGCGTCGGCGTACTTCTGGGGGTCGGTGACCCAGACGAAGACGTCGACAAGATCGAGCACCCGGTCGGCCTCGACGCGGTGCGCCGCCTCGAGAGAGTCGAAGTCCGGCAGATCCAGCAGCACCAGCCCCTCGAGGTCCAGCCCGAACGGGGGGCCCAGCACAGCTGCAGAGGCAGAGGCAGAGTCATCGCCGGAACCCGTTGCACCAGAAGGTCTTTCGTCCACGATGTGACGCGAGCTGACCTTGAGCCAGTCCAAGAGAGGTGATGCGGACTCGCTCCCCCAGATGGCGGCGATCGGCGTCGATGTCGTCGGCCGACGGGCCCCGATCGGGGCGACGTCGGCTCCGACCAGGCCGTTGAAGAGGCTGGACTTGCCGCTGCCGGTGGCGCCCGCGAGCGCAACCACCGTGTGTCCTCCGGCGATCGCCGTGCGCGCCGCGGCCTTCATGATGGCGACCTCTGCGCGGTTGACCCCTGCCACCGGAAGGCATCCGGCCCCGGCCTCCAGGGCCGATATCAGCGCCGTGGCTCTTGCCTGGACCGTCTCAGCCGACGCAGTGCTCACCGAGCCCCCCTTGCGAGCTGCCGCCCGAGTCCCCGTCCTGCGCCTGCTCATCGCCTGGTCTCCACTGCGCTCGAGGCGGCCCCGAGCCGTTCCGCCTGCTCTGGATCGACCTCAACCGAAGCCACGGCGGCGTGCAGGCGGGCCTGCTCACCGTCATACAGCTCCTCGGCCCGGGCGATCAGCTGGCGGCGCGCCTTGGCGGCCAGCTCACGAACGGCCTGGTCGCCGAAGATGGCCTCCAGGATGCGTTGGGCGAGGACCGCCGAACCACCCGCGATGCCCACCTCGCCGCCAGTGACCCCGCCGGTCTGGCTGAACACGAGAAGCATGAGAATGACGCCAACACCGTTGACACCAAAGGACAGCACCCGCGCCGTGGTGCGCCGGTCCCTGCCCTCGGCGCGGACCAGCTCGAGGACATCACCCTGCCAGTCGCGGACCAGCCGCTCGACCTTGGACGAGCCCTCCGGCGCGGGGCTGGCCAGCTCGGGGTGGGCCGCCACCAGCTCAGGACCGCCGGGCCGCTGGCGCCAGCGTCGCAGCACGGTGGCCGATGCCCCGCGCGACTGGGCCGTCAACAGCTCAGCCACTCCGGACTGCAGCGCCTCGCCCAGGCCTGAGGTGGCCGGCGGATTGCCTTTGATGACAGCGGTTATCCGGTCGCGAAGGCGCGAGATGCCTGCCTCCACCTGGCGCAGAAACTCTCCGGTGCCGACGAACTCCTGCCAGCGCGCGAGCACCTCGCCACGCAGGAGCGTTCCGTCCATCATCCCCTGCTCGACCGCCTCCAACGCCGCGACATAGGCGGCGGTCACCTCCTGGTGGAGGGCGGCCGCGGCAGCCTCCTGCTCGGCAGTCGCGTCGGAGAGGGTCCGCGCACGGCCGGGCAAGGAGCCCAGCGCTCCGGTGAGCGTGCGGCGTACGACGATCGAACGGGCCTTGGCGTCACGCGCCAGTGCCGACAGCCACGAACG
>JANOHS010000601.1:0-4010 GCA_031406655.1 Micrococcales bacterium | reverse complement strand
GCCGCTGTTGACCGTTGCCGCCATGGCCTGCTGGCGACTCGAGCCGTGGGGGGTGCTCGTCACCCTCTGACCGGCGCGATGCACCAGCCCCCCGCCGCGACTGCCCGAGCCGTAGTTCTATTGGCCCAGTTGGCCTTCCGTGAGCCTACGACGCGGCGGTAGCGTCGGCAGGGAGTGCGACACCGTCGTCGCACCGGGCATGAGGAGGAGCAGATGACGCTATCCACCACCCAGGCACTCACGCACGAAGGCCGGCGGGCACTGATCAGCACAATGGTGCTCATCAGGACCTACGAAGAGGCCATCAGAGCCGTCTACTACGCGGACAAGAAGCCTGCCTTCGACATCGGCGCGGGACTCGTACCCGGCGAGATGCACCTCTCCGCGGGGCAGGAGCCGGTCGCTGCCGGGATCTGCGCGCACCTCACACGAGAGGATGCGCTGACAGCCACCCACCGGCCGCACCACCTGGCCATCGCGCACGGCGTTGCGCTGCGCCCCATGACGGCCGAGATCTTCGGCCGTGAGACCGGGCTTGGCCACGGCCGCGGCGGCCACATGCACCTCTTCGACCCGAGCACCCACTTCTCCTGCTCCGGGATCATCGCCGAGGGGCTGCCACCCGCGCTCGGTCAGGCTTTCGCTTTTCAGCGGCGCGGCACCGACCGTGTGGCGGTTGCGGTCACCGGCGAGGGTGCGGCCAACCAGGGCGCGTTCCACGAGTCGCTCAACATCGCCGCCCTCTGGAACCTGCCAGTGGTCTTCGTGGTGGAGGACAACGACTGGGGTATCTCCGTGCCGCGGGCTCGCTCCACCTCCGTCACCTCCAACGCCGACCGCGCGGCGGCGTACGGCATACCCGGTGTGCGCGTTGAGGACAACTCCGTTGAGGCCGTCCACGCTGTTGCGGGCGACGCCATCGCCCGCGCGCGCTCCGGCGGAGGACCCACGCTGATCGAGGTCCACACGCTGCGCCTCTGGGGCCACTTCGAGGGCGACGCTGAGGGCTACCGGCCGGACCTCAATAGCGTTTCTGAGCGTGATCCGATCCCTATCTACCGAGATCACCTGATCGAGGCCGGAGTGCTTGATGACGCCCAGTACCAGAAGATGCAGGCATCGGCGCAGGAACAGGTCGAGGACGCCATCGCCTTCGCCAAGAGCTCTCCCTCACCCGACCCGGTGGGCCACCTCAGCTACGTTTTCGCCGAAGGAGTGAACTCATGACCACCACGATGCCCAGCAAGGACCAGTCGTCGATGGCGCTGGCAACCGAACCGGACGCAGGCAAGCGCAAGCTCTCCACCGCCAAGGCGATGCAGGAGGCGATCAGCCAGCGGATGGCCCGCGACGAGTCCGTCTTCGTGATGGGCGAGGACGTCGGCCCCTACGGCGGCATCTTCTCCTCCACCACCGGCCTCATCGACCGCTTCGGCCCTGAACGGGTGCTGGACACGCCCATCTCGGAGACCGCGTTCATCGGGCTCGGCATCGGTGCGGCGGTCGAAGGCATGCGCCCGATCGTCGAGCTCATGTTCGCCGACTTCTTCGGCGTCTGCATGGACCAGATCTACAACCACATGGCCAAGATCCACTACGAGTCCGGCGGAAACGTCCGGGTGCCGATGGTGCTCATGATGGCGGCCGGTGGTGGCTACTCCGATGGCGCCCAGCACTCGCAGTGCCTGTGGGGAACGTTCGCGCACCTGCCCGGGATGAAGGTCGTGGTTCCGTCGAACCCGTACGACGCGAAGGGCCTGATGTCCGCCGCCATCGACAGCGACGACCCGGTGGTCTTCATCTTCCACAAGGGTGTCATGGGTCTGGGCTGGATGGCCAAGAACGACCGCTCCATCGGCGCAGTGCCCGAGGAGGAGTACATCGTGCCGATCGGGAAGGCGCGGGTGGCGCGCGAGGGCAGCGACGTCACCATCGTGACGATCTCGCTCTCGGTGCACCACAGCCTCGACGTCGCCGAGAAGCTGGAGTCGGAGGGCATCAGCGTCGAGGTGATCGACCTGCGGAGCCTGGTGCCGCTGGACCGTGAGGCGATCGTGCGCTCGGTCTCGAAGACCGGTCGCCTCGTGGTGGTCGACGAGGACTACCAGTCCTTCGGCCTCTCCGGCGAGGTCATCGCGGCCGTCGCCGAGCGCGACCCAAGCCTGCTCAAGCGGGTGTCGCGGGTATGCGTGCCCGACGTTCCCATCCCCTATGCACGCGAGCTCGAGTATGCCGTCCTTCCCACCCCGGCACGCATCGAGGCGGCTGTGCGCGACGCAGTGGCGACATGACCGATGTGCTGTTTCCGCTGATGTCGGGCTCCGAAGGTGCCACCGGCGTCGTCGTCACGTGGTTCGTCGAGTCCGGCGACGAGGTGACCCCCGCGACCCTCATCGCCGAGGTCGCGATGGACAAGGTCGATGCGGAGGTGTATCCCCCGACCGCCGGGGTGATCACCCTGCTCGTGGCCGAGAAGGAGGAGATCGCGCAAGGTGGGGTGATCGCCGAGGTCAGCTGATCCGCAAGGCACGCACCCTCATTCGGCGGGTGCGTGCTCGCGGGCCCGCCGGCGCAGCGGTGGGCGCAGCGGTGGGCGCAGCGGTGGCACGAGCCCCGCGCCGGCCAGTGCCTGGAAGCCGCCGACGAGGTCTGTCGCCGATGACATTCCCAGCTGGCGCAGTGTCGCTGCGGCAAGGCTGGAGCTGTACCCCTCGTTGCAGACGATGACGATGCGCTGGCCGGGGGAGGTGACCTGCGGCAGGTGGTGGCCGCTGGTGGGGTCCAGCCGCCATTCCAGTACGTTGCGGTCAATGACCAGGGCGCCGGGCAGCTCGCCGTCGCGCTGGCGCTGCTCCAGAGGGCGGATGTCGACCATCAGCGCTCCTGCGGCGAGCTCCGCGGCAAGGTCGCGTGGTGCGACACGGTCGAGGTCGGCGCGCGCCTTGGCAAGCAGCGCGTCGATGGCACCGGTTTCGCCTGTGGCCTCTCCCACTGATGCAGGCTACGCCGAAACCGCTCTCGGCGGAACGGTGCTCGAAGGTCCACCCATGTGTTCGGCCGGGCCCGGATACCCTTGGCCCCAAGTGAGAGACAGGAGAGGCGTGATCGTGCGAAAGGCCCTGGCTCGTCTGGTGTTACGACTGACCCGTTGGCGCACGGTCGGTGAGGTCCCCAGCTCCGGCATCCTGGTCGGCGCACCCCACACGTCCAACTGGGACTGGGTCGCCATGCTGCTGCTGATGTGGAGCGGCGGCGTCCCTCCCCGGGTGCTGATCAAGCAGGAGATCATGCGTACGCCGCTCGGCCCGCTGCTGCGCGCCAACGGAGGCATCGCCCTGGATCGCCAGAACCCCGGCGCCGTCGTGCGGAACCTGGTCGCCGAGGCCACGAGTGGTGAGCCGTTCCTGTTGATCATTGCCGCCGAGGGCACCCGCAAGAAGGTCGACTACTGGAAGTCCGGCTTCTATCGGATCGCCAAGCAGGCAGGCCTGCCGATCAGCATGGGCTTCATCGACGGACCCACTCGCACAATGGGATTCGGTCCCTCATTGATGCCGACCGGCGACGTTGTGGCCGACATGGATGTGGTCCGCGCCTTCTACGCGGACAAGCACGGCATACATCCGGAGCGCCGGACCGAGCCGCGGCTCCGCGAGGAGGACCTCGCGAGGTGAGGCACGATGGAGCCCTCATGCTGCTCACCGATCAGATCCCGTCGCCACCCGATCCGGACGCCCTGTATGTCGCCTTCGAGACGTGGGTGGGTGAGCAGGGGATCACCCTCTATCCGGCCCAGGAGGAGGCGCTCATCGAGATCATGACGGGGTCGAACGTGATCCTGTCGACACCCACCGGATCGGGCAAGACCCTGGTGGCCACCGGCGCGCACTTCGCCGCGATGGCGCAGGGAAGGCGCACGTTCTACACGGCGCCGATCAAGGCCCTGGTGTCGGAGAAGTTCTTCGCGCTGTGCGACATCTTCGGAGCGGCCAACGTCGGGATGATGACCG
>JANOHS010000587.1:0-1681 GCA_031406655.1 Micrococcales bacterium | reverse complement strand
CATCAACACCCACTTCATCGTCGCCTACCTGTTGCTGCAGCATGGCACGGAGGAGCAGAAGAAGAGGTACCTGCCCAGGATGGCGACCGGTGAGGTCCGGGGCGCGTTCTCGATGTCCGAACCGGGCTGCGGATCCGACGTCGCGGCGATCAAGAGCAAGGCCGTGACGACCGGTGACGGCGAGTGGACGATCAACGGTCAGAAAATGTGGCTGACCAACGGAGGAACCTCCAATCTTGTTGCGGTGCTTGTGAAGACGGATACCGGCGCGGACTCGGTATACAAGAACATGACGACGTTCCTGGTCGACAAGGAGCCCGGCTTCGGCGAGGTCGAGCCCGGCCTGACCGTGCCCGGCAAGATCGAGAAGATGGGCTACAAGGGCGTCGACACCACCGAGCTGATCATGGACGGCTATGTCACCTCGAGCGATCAGATCCTTGGCGGTGAGCCGGGCAAGGGCTTCTACCAGATGATGGACGGCGTCGAGGTGGGCCGGGTCAACGTGGCCGCCCGCGCCTGCGGCGTTGCGCTGAGAGCCTTCGAGCTCGCCATCGCCTATGCCCAGCAGCGGGAGACCTTTGGCAAGAAGATCGCAGAGCACCAGGCGGTGATGTTCCGCCTGGCTGAGATGGCCACCAAGATCGAGGCCGGTCACCAGATGATGGTCCGGGCGGCGCGGCGCAAGGACTCCGGCGAGCGCAACGACCTGGAAGCCGGTATGGCGAAGTACCTTGCGTCGGAGTACTGCGCCGAGGTCGTCGCCGACTCGTTCCGGATCCACGGCGGTTACGGCTACTCCAAGGAGTACGAGATCGAGCGGCTCTATCGCGAGGCGCCCATGTTGCTGATCGGTGAAGGCACTGCCGACATTCAGCGGATGATCATCGGTCGCCGGCTGTTGGAGGACTACGCCCTGCGCGGCTGAGCCTCGCCCCACCGCGTAGTGCTGTTGCGCTGAGTGGGCCAGAATGTCCCTATGAGCTCTCAACCAGGCATGTCAGGCCGTTCGCGGATCCCGATCGGCGGGCTGACGTTGGCGTACCCGATGTCGCTCGGGACCTTCGACAGGTACGAGGACGCACAGAAGGCCGTCGACTACCTGTCGGACCACGAGTTCGCCGTCCAGAACTGCATGATCGTCGGGACCGACCTCCGGCAGGTCGAGCGGGTGACCGGGCGGTTGACCCGGGAGCGCGTCATCGGCGCCGGCGCCCTGTCGGGGATGTGGATGGGGCTCTTCGTCGGGCTCATCTTTGCGATGTTCGGCCAGGGCGACTCCACCCTCGCCGTCCTGTGGACCGTCGCGTTCGGTGCGCTGTTCGGTCTCGTCTGGGCCCTGATCGGGTATGCCGCGACGAAGGGTCGGCGGGATTTCACGTCGGTGAGCCAGGTGGTGGCAACGCGCTACGAGCTGCTCGTGGAGCACAAGCTCGCCGAGCAGGCCCGCACCTTGCTGGCCAACATGCCCGGCGCTCAGCCGTTCACTGCCTGACAGCGCTACCTGCGCGGACTCAGCCCGGGAGGGTACTTCGCCTGGGTGGCCCGAGGGTCGAGGGATGGCTCTCGCCCCTGCTCGCAGGCTCCCTTGATGGGGCAGCGAGCCACCCTCAACCTCGCCTGGGTGCTCGGGGGTCGAGGGATGGCTCTCGCCCCTGCTCGCGGGCTCCCTTGATGGGGC
>JANOHS010000135.1:0-2177 GCA_031406655.1 Micrococcales bacterium | reverse complement strand
CTCGCTGGGCACGAAATAGGTCCGGTCCAGGAGCGAACGGCACAGGCTACGGATGGTGACGGACGTGCGCTCCAGCCCGGTCAACCCGGTGCGCAGCCGCGGTTGTGCCTCGCGGGCCAGGGCGCCGCGCGGGTTGAGCCGGGCGCTTTCCTGGGCGCGGGCCAAGGTCACGTCGGCGCGGTTGACCTCGGCACCAAGACGCCGGGCCTGGTTCAGCATCCGGTCCGCTGCCTCGCGTGACCAGCCCGCACCCAGCTGGTCGGCGAGCTCGCGCAGAAAGGCGGCCATCCGCTCGGCCAGCTCGCCGAGCGCGTCACTGGCTGGTTGCACGTAGAGCGGTGCGGCGATCACTGCGTTGACGGCGACGCCGACGCCGGCACCGATCAGCGTCTCGTAGATTCGCTCCAGGGCCGCGCCCTCCGCCCCGCCGACGGCCAGCACCAGCATGGCCGAGATCGGGACCTCTAGCAGATGGGCGCCCAGGTGCAGGAGCCGTCCGATGATCAGTGACGCGGCGACCACGATGCCCAGACTCCACCAGGTCAGCCCGACATAAGTGGCGACCCCGACCGCGATCAGCACCCCGGCCAGGACGCTGGCCACCCTCTGCAGGCCGCTCGCCACCGTCTCGTACATGGTCAGCTGCACGACCAGCAGTGCCGTCAGCGGGGCGAGCACCGGCTGCGCACTGGTGCCCAGCTCCTGGGCCAGCACGAAGGACAGGACAGCGGCAAGGGTCGTCTTCGCCGTACGCAGTCCCGGCCGGCGTCCCCTCCGGAAGAGCGCGGCGCGCATCTGAGAGACGAAGTCGGATCCGCGGGGTGGCACCCGACGCACCCCCAACCGAGTCGTCAAGGACTGGACGACACCAGCGTCTCACCGGAACCGGTCCTTGTTCTTGCTGAGGGCGCAGTCCAGACTGCGTTTCATGCGATCACGAACCTGCCTGGTCCTCCTCGCGGTCCCCACGGCAGGTGTGGTCTACGCCAGGTGGTTGCGGCCCTGGCAGCTGACGTGGGGTGCCACCCCGGACGAGGTGTCACGTCCCCTACCCGGCGACGAGCTTGTGCCGCGACCCACGTTCAACGCCACGCGGGCAATCACGATTGGTGCAACCCCAGAGCAGATCTGGCCGTGGCTGGTCCAGGTCGGGCTCACCCGGGCCGGCTGGTACAGCTACGACATCCTTGACAACCTCGGACACCGCAGTGCGCGCCGGATCATCCCCGAGCTCCAGAATCTGGCCGAGGGCGACGTCGTCCCGATGAGCCCGGATGGCAAGCAGGGCATGCCGGTTCACTCGCTCGACGCGCCTCACTCCATGATCTGGGGTACGCCGGGGGACACCACCTGGACGTGGCAGCTCGACGGGTCTCCGGACGGGTCGACCCGACTGATCAGTCGCGTGCGCTCGCGATACTCCTGGTTGTCACCGTCCATCGCTTTCTCTGCTCTGCTCGAGCTCGGTGACATCTGGATGATGCGAAAGATGCTACTGAACGTGCGCGACCGTGCCGAGGGGCGCTTCGCGGCGCAGCCAGGAGGCTGAGGGTCAGGTGCCGCGTTTGGCCGGAAGAAGTGCCCGGTCTGGCGCTGGCAGGGGCCAGGTGCCGCGTTTGGCCGGAAGAAGTGCCCGGTATGGCGAGTGGCCGGCTGCCGTCTCAGTCGCTGCTGGTCTCGGTGATCGCGACCTCGATATGGCGGGTCTGGATCTGGTCCGCGTTGTCGTCGCAGGCGATCGCCAGAGCCGCGTGCGCGGTGAGCAGGACGTGCTTGCGCATATCGGGCCTGTGTCTGGCGTAGTGCTCGTAGAGCTCCTCCACCGCATCGGGCGCGATCGCCTGATGCAGGGCGGCGGGCTCGCCGGTGAGCTCAAGTGCCAGTGCTGCGCGTCGGCCCAGGATCTGACCGACGGCTGCGGCTCCGGGGATCGACGGCACGTGGATCGTCGTGTCCAGGAAGACGCCGGCGGCGTGGTACTCGTCGTCGTCGAGGTAGGTGGGGTGGACGGCGAGCACCGCAGCAGTCGACAGGTCCTCCGCCAGGACCCGGATCACCCGACCGAAGAAGGCCGCCCGAACGGTAGCGGCGTTCGGCTGCCAGGTCGTGTTGAGCCACTTGTCCGTGTCGTCCAGCACCAGCACCGGTTGCAGACCCTCGGCCCGGATCAGGTCCAG
>JANOHS010000482.1:0-2572 GCA_031406655.1 Micrococcales bacterium | reverse complement strand
CGAAGGCGCCTCGCTTGGCAGGGTTGTGCAGCACCGCCACGACCACCTCGTCGTACAGCCTCGCTGCGCGCGAGATCACGTCCACGTGGCCCATGGTCACCGGGTCATAGGACCCGGGACACACGCACCGTCGCTGCTGGTTCGTCACGCAGCCGAACTTAGCAGCGAGTCCGTCCGTTGCGTGCGCCTCAGGCGACGCCGAGGGGCCCGGCGAAGTCCGCGAACCACATCTTGGTCTCGCCGTAGCGCCGCTCGCCCGCGCCAACAAGACCCTCCGGCCAGCGAGGCTCGGGCGACCGCGCCGCTCTCTCGAGCACGACAAGGGCGTCCGCGCTCAGCCACTCATGGGTCACCAGGAGCCTGAGCACGTCAGCGAGCGACTCCTCCGTGACGTCGTAGGGGGGGTCTGCCAGAACCAGGTCGAAGGGAGCCTCTCCCGCCGCGGGTCCGTGCAGAAGTGTCTGCTCGACGGTGTCGGCGCGGACGCTGACACCCGCCATGGCCAGCTCGGTGATGTTCTTGCGGATCACGGCGGCTGCCTTGCGGTCGGACTCCACCAGCAGGACGTTCATGGCCCCACGACTGGCCGCTTCGAGCCCGAGTGCGCCCGAACCGGCATACAGGTCAAGGACTTTCGCGCGGTTGACCACGTCCAGGTGCTCTAGCCGTGAGAAGAGCGCCTCGCGCACGCGGTCGCTGGTCGGCCGGGTGCCACTACCGGGTGGGGTGCGCAACCGACGGCCGCCGGCGAGCCCGGAGATGATTCGCGTCATCGGCGCGTCACCCTCGTCACCCTCGCCCCAGATAGGCGGCTTGCTCGTCGTCGAGAGCGATGCTGATGACGTTGCGCAGAACCGGGTGCCCCTCGAGGCCCGGATCGGCGTTGACGATGGCGAAGGCGTCCTCGCGGGCCGCCAGGATGATGTCCTCGTCGCGCAGGAGCCGCAACAGCCGCAGCTGCGACCTGCCACCGCTCTGGCGGGCCCCGAGGACATCGCCTTCCTTGCGCTGCTCCAGATCGAGCCGAGCCAGGCTGAACCCGTCGTTGGTGGCTGCGACGCTGGAGAGTCGCTGCACGACTGCCTCGGACTCGTTACCGGTCACCAGGAGGCACAGCCCGGGCGAGGTCCCACGTCCGACCCGACCTCTGAGCTGATGAAGCTGCGAGATGCCGAAGCGGTCGGCATCCATGATCACCATGACGGTGGCGTTGGCCACGTCCACACCCACCTCGATGACGGTCGTGGCCACGAGGATGTCGATCGTGCCGGCCGCAAAAGCCCGCATGACCTCGTCCTTGTCGTCGGCAGCCAGCCGACCGTGCAGGATCGCGATCCTCAGGCCGACGAGCGCAGGGTTGTCGCGCAGCTCTCCCTCCATCTCCAGGACACTTCGCAGATCACGGATCGATGGCGGCGCGGACTCGTCGACATCGAAGCTGACCTCGACGTCCTCATCGGATGAGTCGCATGTGGTGGCCCGGCGTTCTGCCTCCGAGGCGACCTCGCCGATCCTCGGACACACCACGTAGGCCTGGTGTCCGGCCCGGACCTCTTCGGCGACTCGCTCCCACGTGCGCTGGAACCAACGGGAATTGTTGACCACGTGCGTCGCGATCGGCGAACGCCCCTTGGGGAGCTCGGTCAGCGTGGAGGTCTCCATGTCGCCGAACACGGTCATGGCGACCGTCCGTGGGATCGGCGTCGCGGTCATCACCAGGACGTGCGGAGGCTGCCTTCCCTTGCTGCGCAACGCATCTCGCTGTTCGACGCCGAAGCGGTGCTGCTCATCAACCACCACGAGACCGAGATCGAAGAACTGGACGTGCTCCTGGATCAGGGCGTGTGTGCCGACGACGATTCCCGCGTCACCCGATGCTGCCTCGAGCAGGGACTTGCGCCGTATTCCGGTGGGCTGGCTACCGGTCAGCAGGGTCACCTGCGTGCCGATCTCGCTGCCGCCCAGCATGCCGCGCTCGGCAAGGTCGCCCAGCATCGAGGTGATCGACCGGAAATGTTGTGAGGCAAGGACCTCGGTGGGCGCCAGCAGCGCCGCCTGCCCACCGGAGTCGATCACCGACAGCATCGCGCGCAACGCCACGACGGTCTTGCCTGACCCGACCTCGCCCTGCAGCAACCGGTGCATAGGGTGCTCGCTGACGAGGTCCCTGGCGATCTCGGCAGCCACCTCCTGCTGACCCGCGGTCAGCTCGAACGGCATACGGGCGTCGAAGGCCTCGAACAGCCCACCAGGATGGGGCGGCCGGGGGGTTGCGCGCAGGTGCTCGATGGCGATCCGGCGCTGTGCCAGAACCGTCTGGACCGTGAAGGCCTCGTCGTACTTGCGTCGAAACCTGGCCCGCGACACGTCTTTCTCCGTTGCGGGCTGGTGCAACAGGCGGTACATCGACATCAGGTCGACCAGGCCGCGACGCCTGCGAACATCAGCCGGAACGTGGTCCGGGATCTCGTCCAGGGACGCGAGCACGATCTGGACGGCCTTCTCGACCTTCCACGACGGCATCGGCTTGCCGGCAGGCAGATAGATCGGCTTCAGGTGGCTCATGTGCTTC
>JANOHS010000444.1:0-4101 GCA_031406655.1 Micrococcales bacterium | reverse complement strand
CCAGTCCCGTCCGCCGAACGTGACCTGGGAGACCTTCTGCCCCGCGCCGAAGCAGTCATAGACGACGCATCCCCGAAAGCCCTGGTCCCTGAGGCGTTGGTGGATGCCGCACCGGAAGTCCGTTGTCAGGTTTGGGCATTCGTGACCGGCGGCCTTGTCGATCGCGAAGTCTGAGGAGGCCGAGAAGGCCGGCACGACACAGCACAGCCCAAAGCAGCGCTCGCAGTCGGCCAGCAGGTTGGGTCGACCCATGTCGGGCCCAGGTTCTGCACGTTCACGCCGGTCGGACACTGTGCGTGGTGCTCCTATCGGATGGATGTCACCGGCTTCGGGCGGGCACATCCGGCGCCCTACTTTCGCGGCTCGTGAGCGCACCGTCAACGCAGGGCCTCCACGAGCTCGATGGTGTCGGCCTCGCTGGCCGACTTGTCGGGCCGGTGGCGAACCACCCGCGCAAAACGCAGCGCCAGCCCGCCGGGATAGCGGGGAGAGGTCTGCACGCCGTCGAAGGCGATCTCCACGACGACCTCGGGGCGCAGCCGGACGACGTAGCCGTCGGTCGGTCCCACAGCGTGCCGGGGCAGCTCGTCGCTCTGCCAGCGCAGCATCTCGTCGCTGAGTCCCTTGAACGTCTTGCCGAGCATCACGAAGCCGTCCTGCGGCCCGAATCGCCCCTGCGGGTCCCTCGCGCCCAGGTGGATGTTGCTCAGCCATCCGCTGCGGCGGCCGTTGCCGCGCTCCACCGCGAGGATGACCAGGTCGAGGGTGTGAACCGGTTTGACCTTGACCCAGCCGCCCCCGCGGCGCCCCATGTCGTAGGCCGCGTCGTCAGCCTTGACCACGACCCCCTCATGCCCTCGCGCCACGGCATCGGCGGCAAAGGCTGTGGCGGCTGCGACCTGGCCGGCATCGGCGACGTCATCAACCTGGAGCCGTGGAGTCAGATGGACAAGGGGTACGGCGCTCTCAAGGGCTCTGCGCCGGACGCGACTGGTCTCGTCGATGAGATCGACCCCGTTCAGGTGGAGAACGTCAAAGAGGTATGCCGTGAGCGGAGTCCGCATGCGGGCCACGTCAGGGTCGACCCGGCTGGCCGTACGAGAACCCGTCTCCTGGAAGGGCTTTGGCCGACCGTCCGGTCTCAGCGCGATCAGCTCGCCGTCGAAGATCCCATCGGCCACAGACAGCAGCCGGGCCAGCTCGACGACCTCAGGGACACGATTCGTGATGTCGTCCAAGGATCGGGTCAGGACGCGAATGTCGTTGCCCTGCTTGTGGATCTGGGCACGAATGCCGTCCAGCTTCCACTCCACGGCGGCGGGTCCGGTCCTGGTCAGAGCCTCGGTGACGCTCTTGGCCGAGCTGGCCAGCATCGGGCTGACGCCGCGGCCAACAACAAGGCGGAAGAGATCGAGCGCACCCGGACCGCCGACCAGAAGCGCCCGCGCGACGCCGGGGAGATCCCCCTGGGAGGCCACGGCTCGGCGTACGTCCGCAACAGCCGCACCACCGGCTTGTGCCACCGCGGTGATGACCGCGGACTCCAAGGCCCCCTGGCGCAGGCCACCACGCAGCAGCCCCAGAAGGAACGTTCGTTCTTCGGCGCCCATTCTGCGGACCAGACCCAGGAACAGGTCTGAACGCTCGCGAGAGGAGCCGGCGCCGGCCAGCTCGCTGGTGGCCTGCAGGACGGAGTCGAGCTCGGACACGGTCACGGCACCAGATTCGGCAGGCGCAGGCAGGTCGTACAGCGATGACCGCTCGATGCCGGTTCGACGTTGCCGCAGTGAGCCGGACAGGTAGAGCGTCGCCAACCCGATCTCGGCCTCGGGGGCCGACCCATCGGAAACCTGGAGTGAGCCCCGGCGCAGGAGGTCGGCGATCAACGACACCTTTGCGTTGCGTGAGCTCGTCGCGGCCACCTGGTTCGAGGTGCGCACGACTTCGGCCAACAGCATGATCCAATGTTGGCAGGCAGGTCCGAGCATCAACAGGAGGCGGCACGTGGTGAAGTTCGGCAACGAGGATGCGCCCTCGCACGACACCAGGGCGATGGCCAAGGTTGGTGACAGCGCGACCGCCGAGCCAGACGCAGGCGCGGCAACGCGGATGATCGAACGCCTGATGGACGTCGGAATCGACGGCAAGGGCCGGTTCGACTCGGCACAGAAGGTCGTCGACGTCGCCATGGCCGAGCACCCGGACGCTGAGAGAGCCATCCATTCCATGGTCCGGTCGCACCTCAAGCTCGCTGCCGCCGGTGGTTTCGTCACCAGTCTGGGTGGCTTCGTCACCATGCCGATCGCGTTGCCTGCCAACGTCCTTGGGTTCTACATGGTCGCGACGCGGATGGTTGCGTGCATCGCCTCAACCCGCGGGTATGACATCCGCCGGGCCGAGGTCCGCTCCGCGGTGCTTCTCGCCCTGGTGGGCGCCGACTCCGACGACCTGCTCAAGAAGGCCGGTTACGCCAGCACCGGGCGGCTTGCCAACCTGGCGGCCCAACGGCTGCCCGGCCCGGCGCTCATGGCGGTCAACAAGGCCGTGGGGTTCCGCCTGCTCAGCCAGGTCGGCAGGAAGTCTGCGACCCGTTTCGGCAAAGCCGTGCCGCTGGTCGGGGGCGTCGTGGGCGCCGGCGTGGATGCGTTCCTGCTCAAGCGGCTCGCCGACCACGCGCGTCAGGAGTTCCCGGCCAGGCTTCGGCCGGCCCCCTGAGGCGTCAGCTGCCAGCGCCGCAGCAGGCGCGGGTCGCCGATCGTGTTGTGCACAAGGGTCAGGCCTGTCGCCCCAGCGTCCACAGGCGCAAACGGCGGTATGTCGCCGCGTCCCTTCGGGCTCCAGAGTCGAGCCATGACCACAACAATCCACCTGAGCGGTCCCGCCGAAGTGCTGGCCGTGTTGCCCTATCAGCTCGGCTTCCACCCTCGTGACTGCCTCGTGGCCATGTGCCTGCGCGGTACCCGCATGGGGCTGGTGCAGCGCATCGACCTACCACCACCGGAGCACGTTGGCGACGCCGTCGCCGCGATGATGGCACCCCTGCGGCAGAACCATCCAAGGTCCGTGCTGCTCATCGGTTTCGAAGAGCGCGATGGCGAGAGTCGCGCGATGCTGGATGAGATGGCTCGTGCCTGCGGGGCCGCGGGGGTTGAGGTCAGCGATCGCATCATCGTGCGGGACGGGCGCTGGTTCGCCCCGGACTGCCACCAGCGCTGTTGCCCGGCCGGGGGTCTGCCTCTGCCGGCTCCAGGCGATGTTCCCGCGGTTGCTGAGTTCGTCGGGCGCGAGATCTGCCCGTTGCCCGACCGATCGGCTCTGGCCGATCGGCTGGAGCCGAGCCGGCCCCTCAGAAGCGGGGCCATGTCGGCGCTGGCGGGCGAGTGGCTGGCGTTGCGCGTGGAGGCCGCTGGCGCGGGATTGGATGAGCTCGATGAGTGCCGGGCGTCCGAGCTCGACGTCTGGGCGCGGGTTCTGTGCGCGGAGGACGAGGCTGACTCGATCGAGGCACTTGCCCTACCGGATCTGGCCATGCTCGCCGTGTCGCTGACCGACGTCGACCTGCGCGACGCGCTGATCGCCTGGCTGTGTCCCGGGACGTTGGCCCAGGAGCTCATCGACCCGATGCTGTTCCTCCAGCTCAGTCGGGCACTGGTCGGGCCGCCATGGCTGGGCGGGCAAAGCAGGGGCGATCAGGTCATCGCCCTGCAGCGGATCGAGCGGAGGCTGTGCGAGCTGTGCGCTGCTCTGCCGGACCAGTGGGCGGTGTCGGCCCTGACGGTGCTGGCGACCTTCACCTGGTGGCGCGGTGATGGTGCGCTGACCCGCATCGCGCTGGATCGGGCCCTGAGGGTCGACCCCGGCTACCGCCTGGCCGTGCTGCTCGAGCGGATGGTTGACCTGGCAATCCGGCCCGAGCTGGCTTCGGCATGATCACGACCCCGCGGTGGAGTCTGTTCACGAGATGGACAAAAGATTCCGGTCTGCGCTCAGAATCCGTATAGTTCAGGGCAGGTCACGAGTTCCAGCATCAAGCCCCGGCTTGCTGGGCGGCAACCCTCCTCCGCGGTGGGGTGCCCCGGGTGATGACCCGGCCGACTCGGA
>JANOHS010000405.1:0-3506 GCA_031406655.1 Micrococcales bacterium | reverse complement strand
TGCTGGTGCCGGCACCAGCACCGCGTTCCTCGCGCACGCAGCCGCCGTTGTCGCGTTGGTTCATGGCGATCAGGGGCTCGGTGTGCAGGCCATTGTGTGGGTTGCGACCTGGCTGTTCGTGCCGTCCATCTGCCTCCTGGTGTTCGTACCACCGCTGTGGCCCAACGGGCGAGTGGAGTCCCGGTGGCTGCGCCTGGTGACGCCGACCGCGATCGCGGCGGCCTGCGCAGTCACCGTGGCGCAGGCCGTGGCTCCTGACCGCCTCGACGGTGTGGGCACTGCGATTGCTCCGGTACTCAATCCGCTGGGCATCCCGTATGCCGAACGACCCGTCGAGGTCACCACCTCCGTGGGTCTGGTTATCCTGTCTGCCTACACGGCAGCCGGGCTCATCGACCTCGTAGCCCGGTATCGCCAAGGTGGCAGTGACCTTCGTCGCCAACTCCGACCTCTCGTTTTGGTCGTGCTCTCACTGCCGCTACTGGCGATCGTCGGCACGGCGATCGGCGCAACCTGGGCCGGAGACCCGGCCGTCGGCGCTTGGGCGGCAGTGGAGCTGGTGTTGCTCGGCGGGTTCGCCGTCACCTTGGCCGTCGTTGTTCGCGCCAATCGTCGGCGCGAGCAAGCCGTGTCCGAGCGCCGCCACACAATCCATGCAGCCGCGCAGGAGCGTCGCAGGCTTCGGCGCGACCTCAACGACGGGCTGGGCCCCAGCCTGGCCACCCTGCGCCTCCAGCTCGACGCCGTCCGTGATGTGATCCCAGCAGATGCCGACGAGGCCGCCGCTAGGCTCACCCGCGTCGAGCACACCCTGGCTGCGTCGCTCGAGGAACTGCGCCGCATCGTCGAGGGGTTGCGGCCGGCAGCGCTCGACGAACTTGGGCTTGGCGGGGCGCTGATCAGCCAAGGCCGAGCAGTCAGCACCCCTGGGTGCGCGATGGCGGTTGATGTTCTTATTGACCCGTCGATGCCGGTCCTGGCGGATGCTGTCGAAGTGGCCCTGGTCCGGATCAGCGCCGAAGCCCTGACCAACGCCGTCCGCCACGCGGCGCCGAGCCGATGTACCGTTCGGCTGGACTGGAAGGACACCTCGGCGGTCCTCCGTATCCAAGATGATGGGCGAGGGCTGGCCACGACGCAGCCGGGCCACGGTCTGGCCACCATGCGCGAACGGGCCGAAGAACTCGGCGGTGCGCTGACCGTGGAGCCGGTACGACCCCGCGGAACCCTCGTCACCGCCGTCATCCCGGTCAGCCCATGACTACGCCAGTCAGCGTCGTCATCGTCGAGGACCACCCCATCTACAGGGAGGGCCTGCAGGCTGCGTTGTCCGAACTACCCGACGTCCAGGTGCTGGCAGCCTCTGGAACCGCGGCCGAGGCCACCGCGGACGTCGAGCGGTTTCGGCCCGATCTGGTACTGCTCGACCTCACGCTCCCTGACGGCAACGGCCTGGACCTGGCCCGAGCTTGGACACGTGGCCCCGACGGTCCCACGGTTCTCGTGCTGACCATGACACGTGACCCTCAAGTCGTTGCCGAGGCCATGCACGCCGGGGCGCGCGGCTACCTCTTGAAGGGATCCGGACGAGCAGAGATCTCAGCTGCCATAGTGGCCGCCGCCAACGGGCATGCGGTGTTCGGCTCAGACATCGCCGCAGGTGTGCTCGGCGCGCTCACCCGCCAAGACCCGGGCAGTTACTCCTTCCCCACCCTCACTGTCCGCGAACGGGAGATCCTGGCCCTGCTCGGCGAGGGCCTCACCAACCCCGCCATCGCTGTCCGATTGTGCATATCCGACAAGACCGTGCGGAATCACGTCTCGAATGTCCTGACCAAGCTGGATGTCACATCCCGTCACGACGCCGCCCGACTCGCGCGCGGCGCCTTCGGTTAGCCAGGCCACGAAGGTACCCATCAACCCTCCACCAGAGCCGGGGCGTTTCAGTTGCCCATCGCCCTGACTCCTTCAGCAAGCTGCGGGGGGCCGGACGTGGGCAGCGGGTAGCCCGTAGCCTCTGGTTATGAGCACCCTCAACGAGGTTGGCGAGCGCGACGCGTGGCGATGTTGGCTGTGCGACGAGCCGGTCAACCCCGAAACATACGTCAACGCAGACCGCGCCCCAAGCGTGGACAGCGGCGCCTCACCAAAGGGCAAGAAGGGTGCCGCGGCCGCGGAGCGTCTCGCCCACCGGGCCTGTAACACGCGCAAGGGCGCAGTCCGGCCCGTCGTAGCCTGGTCTCCTGAGCTGTTCGTCGTGGAGCCTGCCCCGATCGTGGCGACCGTCGAGCGGCTGACCCGCCAGGGCGGCCGAGAGGTGGTTGGCCGCTGCCCAAGCCGGGCGGACGCCGACAAGGCAGCAACATGGCTGCTGGACCGGCTGTCCCGCTATGCGCCGGCACTGGCGGTGACGACGCAAGTCGAGGCGGGCGGCGGGCAGTTCCTCCTCGTGCTGCGCGCCGTCTGAGGAGCTCCACCCTCTCCTTCGTGGTTGCACCTCAGGTCTGAGAAGGTCTCCTGCGTCTTGCGGTTCGCCCACGGCGTGGGGAAAGCGCCTCGTAGGTGTGTTGCAGAGCGGTGAGGGCGCCAGGCAGGGACTGGGCGACGCCGATGAAGATGCCGTCGACGACGAGCAGCTGGCCGGTCCGACTGGCCATCGCCGCGGACCGGAAGCCGAACTCGCGCCCCGCGGTGACCAACACGTGGTCCGCCTGGTGAGCAAGCGCCGATCGGGAGGCCCCGGTGATGGCGGCCGTGGCTGCGCCGGCCTTTCGCGCCAGCGCCAAGGGCTGGACGGTTCCGGGATTCTCCCCAGAGTGGGACACGCCGATGGCCAGGTCGAGGGGGCCGAGCAGACACGCGCTCACGATGGCGGCGTCGTGCTCGGTGTGAGCCCGGCAGTCCAACCCGATGCGGCACAGCTTCTGGGTCAGGTCCTGGGCGACCAGACCGGAAGCGCCGATGCCGTAGACGTCGATCCGGCGCGCGCCGCCGATCAGGGTGACGACCTTGCCGAGGGCGACCGGGTCGACCAGCTCCGAGGTGGCCCGGATCTGCTCGGCCTCGAACGCCGCCAGCTTGGCCAGCACGACGACGGCGGGGTCCGACGAAGTGATCTCCGCGCCCAGCGGGACTCCGTCACCGGAGTGCACCGAGCCGACGTGGGCCGCCAGCGCCAACCGCAGCTGGGGATAGCCCTCGAATCCCAGGCTCCTGGCCGCGCGCACCACCGTCGCCGCGCTGGTCTGAGCCCGTTCGGCTAGCCGGTTCACGGTGAGGGTCGCCACGCCGGCCGGGTCGGCGTCGATGATCTGGGCGATCCGTGCCTCCGCCGGGGAAAGGCTCGGCAGCACCGCGCGAACTCGCGCCGCAAGGTCTGACGGCCAGGCCGGAGCGGGCACGGTGCGGGCTTGCGTGTCGGTCATCGCGCCTCAATTCGCAGCTTCGTGGATTCTGAAAGTAGCGCGCGTACTCGAACCGAGCCGGGAGGCGCGGGGAGGGGCTGA
>JANOHS010000378.1:0-2075 GCA_031406655.1 Micrococcales bacterium | reverse complement strand
TCATGAACTTCTTCTCGCGAAGCTCGCGACCCACCGGCCCGAAGATGCGGGTACCGCGCGGGTCGCCATCGGTCTTGAGGATGACGGCGGCGTTCTCGTCGAACTTGATGTAGGAACCGTCGGGACGGCGACGTTCCTTGGTCGTCCGGACGATGACCGCCTTGACGACGTCACCCCGCTTGACGGCGCCGCCGGGGATGGCGTCCTTGACTGCGGCGACGATAACGTCACCGATGCCGGCGTAACGACGACCGGAACCACCGAGAACACGGATGCAAAGGATTTCCTTGGCACCGGTGTTGTCGGCGACACGCAGTCGCGACTCCTGCTGGATCACTGTCTCACTCCTGTCGTCGCGCTGGTTCTCATTGCTGAGCCTTGCGGAACCGAACTGTGGTCACTTCTGTATGCCGGCGCCCTCGCCTGGAGGGCGGCCAGCAGGTGGATTACTTGGCGCGCTCGAGGATCTCGACCACGCGCCAGTGCTTGGTGGCTGAGAGCGGGCGGGTCTCCATGATCATGACCCGATCGCCGACGCCGGCCTCGTTGGCCTCGTCGTGAGCCTTGACCTTGGTGGTGCGCCGGATGACTTTGCCATAGAGAGCGTGCTTGACGCGGTCCTCGACCTCGACGACGACGGTCTTGTCCATCTTGTCGCTGACGACGTAGCCCTGCCGGGTCTTGCGGTAGTGGCGCTCTTCGACGGAAACCACGGTGTCCTTCTCCTGCTGCTGTTCATTCATGGTGGTCACTGTCCCGCCTTGGGTCGGCCGATGTTGAGCTCACGTTCGCCCATCTCGGTGTAGATGCGGGCGATGTCCTTACGGACCGCGCGCAGACGGCCGTGGTTCTCCAGCTGGCCGGTGGCCGACTGGAAGCGCAGGTTGAACAGCTCCTCCTTGGCCTTGCGGAGCTCATCGACCAGACGGTCGTCGGCAAACTCGCGCAGCTGAGCGGAAGCCAGTTCATTGGTCCCGACTGCCATCAGATGTCACCACCTTCACGTTGAATGAAGCGGCACTTCATCGGAAGCTTGTGCATGGCAAGGCGCAGGGCCTCGCGAGCAACGTCCTCGGAGACGCCGGCGAGCTCGAACATCACGCGGCCCGGCTTGACGTTGCAGATCCACCACTCGGGCGAACCCTTGCCGGAACCCATACGGGTCTCGGCCGGTTTCTTGGTGATCGGGCGGTCCGGGTAGATGTTGATCCACACCTTGCCGCCACGCTTCATGTAACGGGTCATCGCAATACGCGCGGACTCGATCTGGCGGTTGGTCACGTAGGCCGGCTCGAGAGCCTGGAGGCCGAAGTCACCGAACGCGATCTCGGTGCCGCCCGTGGCGGCGCCATGCCGGCCCGGGTGGTGCTGCTTGCGGTGCTTGACCCGACGAGGAATCAACATCAGGCCTCAGCTCCCTCGGCGCCCTTGGGCGCGGTGGACTCGTGCCCCGAAGCGTCCGCGGTGGGAGCGGTCGGAGCCTCGGTGGCCTGCGGGGCACGAGCCGGGCGGCCACCACGGGCCGGGCGGTCGGGGCTGTCACGTCGCGGGCCACGCTGGGGACGTGCCGGCTGTGCGGCCTGCTCGCGAGCGAACTCCTTGGCCGTCTGGTTGCCCTTGTAGATCCAGACCTTCACACCGATCCGGCCGAACGTCGTGCGAGCCTCGTAGAAGCCGTAGTCGATGTTGGCGCGCAGGGTGTGCAGAGGAACGCGACCCTCGCGGTAGAACTCCGAGCGCGACATCTCGGCGCCACCGAGGCGGCCCGAGCACTGGACCCGGATGCCCTTGGCACCGGCGCGTAGCGAGGACTGCATGCTCTTGCGCATGGCACGCCGGAACGAGACACGGGCAGAAAGCTGCTCGGCAACGCCCTGGGCCACGAGCTGTGCGTCGATCTCGGGGTTCTTGACCTCGAGGATGTTCAGCTGGACCTGCTTGCCGGTCAGCGTCTCGAGCTCGCCGCGGATGCGGTCTGCCTCGGCGCCGCGACGACCGATGACGATGCCGGGACGCGCCGTGTGGATGTCGACCCGGACACGGTCACGTGTCCGCTCGATCTCGACGCGGGAGAT
>JANOHS010000352.1:0-6955 GCA_031406655.1 Micrococcales bacterium | reverse complement strand
CGGCGACGCCAGGTTCGCCTTCCCCGATCTCGAAGCGGGGGTGGACGTGGTGGTGAGCAACCCGCCATACATCCCCGTGGGATCGGTGCCGAACGACCCGGAGGTGCGCGACCACGACCCTGAGGTGGCGCTCTACGGCGGTAGCTCAGACGGTTTGCGGATCCCGCTGGACGTTGCGGCCCGCGCTGCCGTCCTGCTACGAGCGGGAGGCTTCTTGGTGATGGAACACGCTGACGTACAAGGGGATTCACTGCCCGCTGCGCTTGAGTCGACCGGCTCGTGGCGAGACATCCAGGATCATCTTGACCTCAACGGTCGGCCGCGTGCGGTCACGGCGGTGCGTGCCGGCTGAGCGCGCATACAAGAGGCCTCGAGCCGTGAGAAACTCGCGCGGTGACCGAGACGACGGAAAGCACGAGATGAGCCCGGTGTTCGACTGCACGACCGAGGAGGGCCAGGCGCAGGGCGTCACGGCAGCAGCCGAGGCGGTTCGTCGCGGCGAGCTCGTGGTGCTGCCCACCGACACCGTGTACGGCCTGGGCGTCGACGCGTTCACTCCCGAAGCGGTGACCGCCGTCCTTGCCGCCAAGGGTCGTGGCCGCGAGATGCCTCCACCGGTCCTGGTCCCCAGTGCCCGAACGGTCGACGGGCTGGCCACCAGCGTCCCGGCCTACGCGCGCGACCTGATCAAGGCCTTCTGGCCCGGCCCGCTGACCCTGGTGCTGCTTGCGCAGTCCTCGCTGATGTGGGACCTGGGCGAGACCAACGGCACTGTCGCGCTGCGGATGCCCAAGAACGCCACGGCGCTCAAGCTGCTGGCCGAGGTCGGACCCATGGCCGTCACCAGCGCCAACGTCTCCGGTCAACCGCCGGCCAGGACCATCCTGGACGCCGCCGCCCAGCTCGGATCGGCGGTCAGCGTCTACCTGGACGCGGGGCCCAGCGCCGGCGGGATGCCCTCCACGATCCTGGACTGCACCGGGGAGGCGCCGGTCATCCTGCGGGCCGGCACCATCTCCGCCGGCGAGCTCCAGCAGGTCCTTGGCGACATCGAGCTGGGCAACTGAACCAGCCCCGTCGCCCCGTCCGGGTGACGGGGGCACAGCCCCATAGAATGGGTGCGCCAGCTCGGCCACCCTCACCTCACGTTCTTCAGGGAGCGCCCTATGTCCACGGACCAGACCTTCTACGGCTCCGACTTCGCTCAGCTGAGCAGCCAGGACCCGGAGATTGCCGCAGTGCTCCTGTCCGAGCTCGACCGGCTGCGCGGGGGGCTCCAGCTGATCGCCAGCGAGAACCTCAGCAGCCCGGCGGTGCTGGCCGCGATGGGTTCCACCCTGTCCAACAAGTACGCCGAGGGCTACCCCGGGCGCCGTTACTACGGAGGCTGTTCGGAGGTCGACAAGGCTGAGTCGATCGGCATCGAGCGCGCCAAGGCACTGTTCGGCGCCGACCACGCCAACCTCCAGCCGCACTCCGGGGCCAGCGCCAACCTCGCGGTCTACGGGGCGTTCTGCCAGCCGGGCGACACCATTCTGGCCATGTCCCTGCCGCACGGTGGTCACCTCACACATGGTTCGAAGGTCTCGTTCAGCGGCAAGTGGTTCAACGCCGTGCACTACGGGGTGGACAAGGAGACCGAGGACATCGACTACGCCCAGGTGGCCGAGCTGGCCCGGGTCCACCGGCCCAAGCTCATCGTCGCCGGTGGCTCGGCCATCCCGCGACTGATCGACTTCGAGTTCTTCCGCAACCTCGCCGACGAGGTCGGCGCTATCTTCTGGGTCGACGCAGCCCACTTCATCGGGCTGGTTGCCGGAAAGGCGATCCCGAGCCCGGTGCCGTATGCCGACGTCGTCACCTTCACGACGCACAAGGTGTTGCGCGGACCGCGCGGCGGAATGCTGGTCTGCAAGCAGGAGCATGCGGCAAAGCTTGACAAGGCCGTCTTCCCGATGATGCAGGGCGGCCCGCTGATGCACGTCATCGCGGCCAAGGCGGTCAACCTCCTCGAGTGTGCCCAGCCGGCATACCAGGCTTATGCCAAGCAGGTCATAGCCAACGCCCAGCAGCTGGCAACATCCTTGGGGGAGAGGGGCATTCGGCCGATCACGGGGGGCACGGACACCCACCTGTCTCTGCACGACCTGCAAGGGGTCGGTGTGACCGGCAAGGACGCCGAGGGTCGTGCGGACGCCGCGGGCATCGTGCTCAACAAGAACGCCATCCCGTTCGACCCGCAGCCGCCGAACACCGCGTCGGGCATCCGCGTCGGGACCCCCTCGGTGACGACCCAGGGCATGGGCACCGCCGAGATGAGGGTGATAGCCGACCTCATCCATCGCGCAGTGACCCAGACCGACGGCGACCCCGACCAGGCGACGGCCAAGGAGATCCGCGCGGAGGTGACTGACCTCGTCGGCCGCTTCCCGGCATACCCTCGAACCAGTCGCAGCTGATCCTTGTGGCTGAATCGTTCTCGAGCTAGGCGCTGATCCGTGCGGGAGTACCTCCTGGTTTTCGTCGTGGCCGCCGTCATGACGTATGCCGCGACGCCGTTCGTGCGCTGGCTGGCCGTCGCGACCGGCGCGATCACCGCGGTGCGCGACCGCGACGTCCACGCCGTGCCGATCCCGCGTCTGGGGGGAGTGGCGATCCTGGTCGGGTTCGTTGCTGCGCTGCTGGTCGCCAGCCGCCTGCCCTACCTGTCCCAGATCTTCCGGGGCGGCGAGATGAAGGGCGTGCTGATCGGCGCCGTCATCGTCTGCGCCGTCGGAGTGCTGGACGACATCCGTGAGCTGGACTGGCTGACAAAGCTTGCGGGGCAGATCATCGCCGCCGGGGTGATGGCGTTCCAGGGCGTTCAGCTGCTGTCCTTGCCGTTGTTCGGAGTGACCGTCCTTCCGACGCCGGTGCTGGTGGCGTTCACGATTCTCATCGTCGTCATCTCGGCCAATGCCGTGAACTTCATCGACGGGCTGGACGGACTGGCCGCCGGCGTCGTGGGCATAGCCGGGCTGGCCTTCTTCGGCTACTCCTACCTCCTGTCACGCAGCTACGACCCGCCGAACGTGTTCTCCTCAGCTACCTTCATCACCGCAGCGCTGGTTGGCTGCTGCGTCGGCTTCCTGCCGCACAACTTCCACCCAGCCCGGCTCTTCATGGGTGATGCGGGCGCTCTCCTGCTCGGCCTCCTGCTGGCGGCGGCAACGATCTCGATGACCGGCAGCATCGACCCCAGCGCCCAGCTCGGCGGCCATGCGGTCGCGGCGATCCTGCTCCCGGTGGTGCTTCCCCTGGCGATCATCTCGCTGCCCCTGCTCGATGTCCTCCTCGCGGTGGTGCGACGCACCCGTGCCGGACGACGGCCCTGGCACCCGGACGCCCAGCACCTCCATCACCGCATGCTGCAGATCGGTCACACCCACGTCCGCGCCGTGCTGCTCCTCTACCTGTGGGCGGCCCTGGTCGCCCTCGGCGCAATGTCCTTCGCCTACGTCGACGGCTGGCTCCCGGTCGTGGTCATTGCCGTCATCGCGGTCTCGGCCATGGCGCTGACGCTGTGGCTGCCACGGTGGATGCCGGGCCGACGCTCGTGACTGCGCCCCGGAAGCCGCTGGCCTCGCGCGGGCCCTTCGCCTCCATGCTCCGGGGGGCCGTGCTCCCCTCCCTGGCGGGGATCCCCGTCATCACCGGCATCGCCTGGGCCTGGAGTGGTGAACGGTGGGCCCTCAGCGCCCTGGTCGGCACGCTCCTCGCCTTCGTGGTCTTCGCATTCGGGCTCGTCGCCATCAAGATCGTGGTGGACGGTCAGCCCGGCTTCAGCCTGGCCGGGGCCATGGTCGTGTACCTCGGCCAGCTCATCACCGTGGTTTTCGTGATCCTGCTGCTCCGGGACGTCAGCTGGCTCGACGGCCGGGTGTTCGCCGCCACTGTGGTTGCCGAGGGCCTCATCTGGCAGATTGGCCTGATCACCGGCTTTCTTCGTGGCCGGCACCAGGTCTTTGACGGCCCTTCCGTCCAGTCGCCTCAGGGCGGACCCTGACGTATGCCGCCCGAGCACCTCACGCAGTCCCCACCCGCACTACTGGAGTCACCGATGCGCGAACCAGCGGAACCTTCGCCAGAGTCCTCCGAGCGGTCCAGCTCGGCTGCCGCCCGGGTGAACTCGCAGTCCCTCGCGACGAGCGTCACTGCCTATCTGATCTCCGGCCCTGTGGTCTTCGGCGGTGCCGGACGGGGGCTCGACAACTGGCTCGGCACCGGATTCTTCACGGTGATCGGACTGCTCGGCGGGATGGCCCTGTCGTTGTATGTGATCTGGCTCCGGTACGGTACTGACTGACTCCTTCAGTCGCCCCCAGCGTGGATCGTGCACCACGTCGTTCGCGCGCGCACGGCAAACACGGGACGAGGGCGGCGGCGGCGGGCACGTCGGACGGTTCGAACCAGATGATCGAGGAGACCTGTGAGCTTGAACGCGCTGGGCACCACGCTGGCCGCCCTGTCGACCTCTGGCGGGGGCGAGGTCCATTTCCCGCCGTCAGCGGACTCGTTCTGGCAGCCGTTGGTCATTCTGGGCCACATCGGAAGCCAGACCATTGCGATCACCCGCCCCATGGTCGTGATGGCCCTGACAGTCATCGGCATCAGCTGGTGGCTCGTGGCGACGACCAGGCGCGCGGCGATCGTTCCCTCAAAGGGCCAGTGGTTCACCGAACAGGTCTACAACTTCGTCCGCAACGACGTTGCGCGGGACACGATCGGGACCAAGGAGTTCATGCGCTTCGTGCCGCTGCTCTTCTCGATGTTCATCCTGATCCTGGTCAACAACTGGATGGGCATCATCCCCCCGGTGCAGGTGCCGACGTTCGGCCGGATCGGCTTCCCGATCGCGCTGGTCCTGGTGGTCTACGTCGTCTACCACTGGATCGGCATCCGGAAGCACGGCGTCCTCGGCTACTTCAAGATGCTGGTCCCCCCGGGCCTGCCCAGCTGGCTGATCCCCTTCATCTTCCTGCTCGAGCTGATGACCTTCTTCGTGACCCGCCCGTTGACCCTCGCTCTTCGACTCTTCGGCAACATGTTTGCCGGGCACCTGCTGCTCGCGGTCTTCATCGTGGGTGGTGCCGAGCTCTTCATGAACGACGCCGTCGGCCTCAAGCTGGTGGCCATCCCGGCGTGGATCATGGCCTTCGCCATGACTCTCTTCGAGGCACTGGTGCAGTTCTTGCAGGCCTACGTCTTCGTCCTCCTCGCGGCCTCCTACTTCGGAGGGGCACTGGCCGACGAACACTGACGTGAAAGCGCCAGGACGACCGTCGCCCGGCGCCTTCGAACACAACTGAACAGCTCCATCGACAACACCCCGCATCCTCCGCACGGCAACGGCCGGACGGAACCACAGAATGAAAGAGGCAAATCGTGACTGGCAATCTTTCGTTGGTCGGCTACGGTCTCGCGGCCATTGGTCCCGCTATCGCCGTCGGCCTGATCTTCGCCGCCTACATCACCGGAGTGGCCCGTCAGCCAGAGGCTGCCGGTCTGTTGCGTCCGATCGCCATCCTGGGCTTCGCGCTCGCCGAGGCGCTCGCCATCTTCGGTCTGGTGCTCTTCTTCCTGTGAGCCGAGGCCGGCACCCATCAGTTCGTGGACATAGGCGCTAGGAGAAGCCGTGCACATTCTCGCCAGCTTGATCGCCGAGACCGGCGCGCCCGGTGAGGCAGGGTCAAAACCGATCCTGCCCTACTGGCCGGAGCTCGTTTTCGGCTTCATCGCGATCGCGGTCATCTACTACGTGGTCCGCACGAAGGTCGTACCCAGTCTCGAGAAGGCCTATGCAGACCGCACCGCGGCCATCGAGGGCGGCATGCACAAGGCCGAGGAGGCCCAGCAGCAGGCTCAGGCCGCCCTGGAGCAGTACAAGGCCCAGCTTGCCGAGGCTCGCGCCGAGGCCAGCCGCATCCGTCAGGAAGCCCAGGAACAGGGTGCCGCGATCATTGCCGAGCTGCGTGCTCAGGCGCAGACCGAGTCGAACCGCATCGCCGAGGCGGCCCACAAGCAGATCGAGGCCGAGCGTCAGCAGGCCGTCGTCTCGCTGCGGGCCGAGGTAGGTCGACTGTCGACCGATCTGGCCAGCCGCATCGTGGGTGAGTCGCTGCACGAGGAGACCCGACAAAAGGGCATCGTCGAGCGCTTCCTTGCCGAGCTCGAGGCGGGCGAGGTCCGGCCCGAGACGGCCGGGCAGGACGCCTGATGCAGGGATCGTCGCGCGCAGCGTTCGCGGCCGGGCACGATGCCTTCGCCGCGGCACTGGGTTCCGGAGCCGACTGGTCTGCCCTGGCCGAGGACCTGTTCGGAGTCACTGGTGCTCTCGACTCGAGCGCCTCGCTGCGCCGCGCGCTGGTCGACCCCTCGCGGGACGAGACTGCCAAGCGTGGCCTGGTCGATGCCCTCTTCGGGCCCAAGATCAGCGCCGAGGCCAGCCGCATCCGCGCAGAGGCCCAGGAGCAGGGTGCCGCGATCATCGCTGACCTGCGTAACCATGCTCAGACTGAGGCAACCCGGATCACCGAGGCGGCACACAAGCAGATCGAGGCCGAGCGTCAGCAGGCAGTGGTCTCCTTGCGCAGCGAGGTCGGGCACCTGTCGACCGAGCTGGCCAGCCGCATCGTCGGTGAGTCACTGCACGACCAGGCACGTCAGAGCGGGATCGTCGACCGCTTCCTCGCCGAGCTCGAGGCGGGCGATGTCCGGCCCGAGACGGTCGGGCAGGACGCCTGATGCAGGGTTCTTCGCGGGCAGCGTTTGCAGCCGGTCGGGACGCCTTCAAGGCGCTCGGTTCTGGAGCCGACCTGTCGGTAGTTGCCGATGATCTCTTCGGCGTGACGGGCGCGCTCGACTCGAGCGCCTCGCTGCGGCGGGCTCTGGTCGACCCGTCCCGCGACGCGAAGGC
>JANOHS010000118.1:0-10540 GCA_031406655.1 Micrococcales bacterium | reverse complement strand
GATCAACTGGCTCGACCCGACCTTTGCGGGTGTGCGCATGGTCATCGGCGATGCGCTGCACTCGCTCAGCGATCTCGGGTCTGGCGCCCTGCGCCTTGATGCCAACGGCTTCCTAGGCGTGGAGAAGAGCGCTGAGGGGCTTCCCGCCTGGTCCGAGGGCCACCCTCTCTCGGATGCGGCGAACCAGCTGATCGCCAGCATGGTCCGAAAGGTTGGCGGCTTCACCTTCCAGGAGCTGAACCTCACGATCGACGACATCAAGATCACCTCGGAGGCCGGGACCGATCTGTCCTACGACTTCATCAACCGTCCGGCCTATCAGCATGCCCTGGCGATGGCCGACACCGAGTTCCTCCGGCTGACCCTGAACGCGTCGCTGACGATCGGGGTCGACCCGGTCCAGCTCGTCCACGCCCTGCAGAACCATGACGAGCTGACGTACGAGCTCGTGCACTTCACGACGGAGCACAAGGATGACGTGTACACCTACCACGGTGCGGAGATCACCGGCGGAGATCTCGCCGACACGATCCGACAGGACCTCTGTGACCGGTTGACCGGCGAGTCGGCACCGTACAACCTGATCTTCACGACGAACGGGATCGCCTCAACCACCGGCACCGTGATCGCCGCCGCGCTCGGGTACACCAGGATCGACAACCTCAACGAAGAGCAGATCCACCGGATCAGGCAGGCGCATCTCCTGCTGGCCATGTTCAACGCACTGCAACCCGGAGTGTTCTCGATCTCGGGCTGGGACCTTCTCGGCATGCTGACCATCGAGCCGGAGAAGATCGCACCCCTTCTGGAGTCCGGTGACACCCGCTGGATCCACCGGTCCACCTATGACCTGATGGGGGTCAACCAGTCCGAGGAGCCTGCCGTCGGGATGCCCGAGGCGGTGAGCATGTATGGCCCGCTGCCCGCCCAGCTCGACGACCGGTGGTCGTTCGTCTCACAGCTCCAACGCATCCTTGAGCTGCGCAACCGCTATGGCATAGCCACGAGCTCACAGGTCGATGTGCCCGAGGTGTCGAACAAGGCGATGCTCGTGATGGTGCACCAGCTCAGCAACCCCGCTCAGCGCCAGGTCACCGTCCTGAACTTCGGCCCGGACGAGATTGTGGGGACGATCAACTCGACGCATCTGGTCCCCGGGTCCGCTGTCCTCGACATGTTCACCGGTGAGGAGATGGGCGAGGTGGACGACCTGCACAGCTTCAGCATCACCCTTGAGGGCCACCAGGGCAGGTCCCTGCTGGTCACCCAGCCGGAAGCCAACGAACCCTTGGCATGACAACACAAAGTGGTTCTCAATGAAGGTTCGATCCTCGAAAGGAACACTGGATATGGCCACCTACGACGTCGGGAACCGAGCAGCAGTAGTGACCGGGGGCGGATCGGGCATCGGCCGTGCCGTCGCCATGACCCTGGCAGCGAGCGGGGCGGCCGTCCTGGTCGCCGATGTTGCCGAGGTCGCCGCGCAGAGGGTCTCGCAGGAGATCATCGACAGTGGCGGAAACGCGCACCCCTTCACGGTGGATGTCTCAGATGCCTCAATGGTCGGCGCGATGGTCGTGGCAGCGCAGGAGCTCGGCCCGCTGAAGATCGCCGTGAACAACGCCGGTATCGGCGGCGAGTCGAACCCTCTGGCCGACTACTCGATCAGCGGTTGGCAGAAGGTGATGGACGTGAACCTCAACTCGGTCTTCTACTGCATGAAGGCTGAGATCCCTGCCATGCTCGAGGCCGGCGGCGGCTCGATCGTCAACATGGCTTCCATCCTCGGAAGCGTTGGCTTCGCCAACTCAAGTGCCTATGTGACCGCCAAGCACGGTGTGGTCGGCCTGACGAAGAACGCCGCCCTCGAGTATGCCGCGCACGGCATTCGCGTCAACGCCGTCGGCCCCGGGTTCATCAACACACCCCTGCTGGAAGCCAATCTCGACGAGGCGGCGATCGCCTACCTGAGCGGAAAGCACGCGGTGGGCCGCCTGGGAACCCCTGACGAGGTCGCCGGCCTCGTGGCCTACCTGGCAAGCGATGTCGCCTCCTTCGTGACCGGGAGCTACTACCTCGTCGACGGCGGCTATGTGGCCCAGTAGCGGGGCCCTGTCTCACTCGTCGTAGAAGCAGTAGCCGGCACCGCGAACCGTTTCGATCGGGGGGGTGGGCTGGAGCTTCGAGCGCAGCCGGCCCACGCACACGTCAACGAGCTTGCTGCCGGGGTCGTAGTCCAGGCCCCAGATGTCGTGGAGCAGCTCCTCGCGGGAGCACACGTCGTTGCTGCGCCGCATCAGGTGGGCCAGCAGCGCGAACTCGCGCCCGGTCAGGCTTACCGGCCCGTTGGCGGTGACGGCACGGCGGCGGTGCAGGTCGAGCCGTACGCCGCCGACCTCGAGGTAGCGCTGCTCACCCGGCGGGGATGACGGCCGGTGGTGAAGGTGACGACGAATGCGAGCTGACAGCTCGGCGTTGGAGAAGGGCTTGATGACGACGTCCACCGCGCCGCGGTCGAGCGCCTCGATCCGGGCGGCTATCTCGGTTGCCGCGGTCAGCACGATGACCGGCGGGCTGGATTCGCGCTGCTTCAGCACTCCAAGGACGTCCAGCCCACCACGGCGCGGCATCGCGAGGTCGAGCAGGACCAGGTCCACCGCACGGGAGTCGATCTGGTCCAGCGCAGCCTGGCCGTTCGAGGCCTCGTAGACCGTGTGGCCTCCGGCAGAGAGAGCACGGTTCAGGAGGGTGCGGATCAGCGGTTCGTCATCAACTACGAGCAGGACGGCCACGGTGCACCTCCCCGCCGGCGAGCCAAAATGAGTACGCCGGTCATCACGACCTCCACTGTCTAGACCCTTGGGTGAGTATCAGGGACAGAAGCCCGTCTGTCGGGCCACTGATCGGCGACCTCACACAACGTTCATGCAGAAGCCATCTTGGGCGTCATCCACCTATCACGCCAAGCCCCCCGGGTGAGCGGAAATCCGTCAGCTGCCAGTCGTCATTGGTGGTCGGCCGAGAACCCGGCTGACGGACTGGTCCCCTGCGTGGGCGATCGCCAGGAGGAGCACAAGAGCGATGTCCGTCGACTCCGGCGCCGACACGATGATCTTCCTCCACGCGTCCAACACCTCGGCAGCCTCGGTGGACTCGATGGCAAGCATCGCAAGCGCGAGACGCTCATGCTCGTCGAAGGACACCGCTGGGTCGCTCACTCCGCTCGTCGTCGCGAGGGCGGGAGGAGCGAACACCGTGGCAAAGGGGACCACCGATGCACCTGTCGTCAGCGCCGACGTCTTGATGGACCGAACAGATCTCATGACGGCTCTTCTTCCGGGTGACTGGGTCCCAACCCGCAACCACCGTGCCTGAGCATCGAAGGATCGTGCAATCGGACCATGGTGCTAGTACCCACCTGAGGCGGGTCCGCGGGTCTCTGCAACGAAGCAGGATCGACCCACAGGGCAGTATCGATCGGGTCCTCAGGGGTCCATGGACCTGTTACCCCCTCCTACCCGAGACATACCGACTGGTGGATGTCCCCCCGAAAAGGTCTCTCATAAAATTGGCTTCGAACACTGACAAAGGCACCAAAGACTCGGATCGGTGCACGTCAGCCGCCGATGGCGGTCGAACCCGCAGGGGTTCTCGCCTTGGGGAGAGGCATGTCAGACAACACTCGACCTCGCACCGCCACCGTGCCCTGGCGCAGGGTCCTCGCCGCGCTGCCTGCTCTCGCCCTGGTCGGCGGTGGCATCGCGGTCTCGGCACCTGCCGCACCAGTACAAAAGTTCAGCAGTGTCGCCGTCTCCAGCGGCGCACCTGCCATCGTCGTGCCCGACTCCGCGCTGACCCTGCCCGCGCCCGAGGGGGTCTCCGCCGAAAACCTCCCGTTGGCAGTGTCACAGGCACCGGTACCGGTGACCTCGAATGGCGCAGCGACAGACGGCTCCTCACCGATGGCCCTGGACAGCACGGGGATCCCGGTCCGCGCCCTCGAGGGCTACCAGCGCGCCGCCACCTTGATCGACTCAGCTGACCCCGGATGCCATATCGAATGGCCGCTGCTGGCTGCCATCGGGCGGGTCGAGAGCGACCATGGCCGCTTCGGCGGCAACCGGCTGGACCCGGCCGGAGTGGCACAGCCGGGCATCATCGGCATCCCGCTGGACGGTTCGAACGGAACCGCCCGAATCACCGACACCGATGGCGGCCTCCTGGACCGGGACAACGTCTATGACCGGGCAGTGGGCCCGATGCAGTTCATCCCCAGCACGTGGCGCGTCGTAGGCGTCGACGCCGACGGCGACGGAGCCAGGAACGCACAGGACGTGCTCGACGCCGCTTCGTCAGCCGCCGTCTATCTCTGCTCGGGTCCCGGAGACCTCAACCTGCCCGGCGACCTGCGCGCGGCGATCATGCGCTACAACGCTTCGGACTCCTACGTCCAGATGGTGACTGCCCTCGCCGACTCGTACCGTCTCGGTGTCAGCGCCCTGCCGGACCTAGGCCCGGCCTCCGTGCCTGCCCCGCCAGCTACAGCGCCCGGCATGCCCAGCGCGATCCTGGCCTCAGTGCTGGCGCCGAAGCCGACGCCCACGCCCGGTGCACCCACGCTCATCGCGCCCACCGCTGCACCCGGTCTGCCGATCGTTGCCGCGTCGGTCACGACCGCACCTGTGACAACCGCACCGGTCACGACCGCAGCTGCCCTGACCGCGCCCGTGACGACCACGCCGGTCACCACCACGCCAGTCACCACCACGCCAGTCACCACCGCGCCCGCCCCGGACCCGGTGCCAACCACCCCAGCCCCAATCCCGACGACGGCACCCGTCCCCGTGCCGACGCCAACACCCATCCCCGTGCCGACGCCCACACCAACAGCTGCGGTCAGCACTCCGACACCGACGCCGACACCCACCGCCACGGCAACCGCTTCGACGCCGTAGCCGTCGAACCGCAGGGCAGCGCGGCATCCGGGCGCAGCCGCCGGAGCCGGGTGCGGCCGTGCGGGTCAGGGCGTGGCTGGGGTCCCGGAGGCCGCTCGGCGCAGACCCCGCTCGACGGCGCCGATCAGGTAGGGCCGGAGCTCTTGCGCCGGAATGATCTTGTGGACCGAGCCGACCGCCAGCGCCCGCTCGATGTTGTGGATCTGCTCGAACTCGACCGCCACCTCGCCGACCTTCTCCGAGCGAACCTCCGCGCGCAGTCCGGCCAGCTCCACCCGCAAGCGGGGGCGTTCGACCTCCTCGGCCTCGGCCAGGACGACTTCCATTGCTTTGACCCGGGGGTCACGGGAGGTACGGGCCACGACGTCACGGGTGAACACGACGGCCGCTGCAGGAGCGCCACCGATCACCGACGAGAACGAACCTTCGACGGCGATGACCTCCATGTTGCTGTTCAGAACGCTGGAGAAGACCACGAAGGAGCCTCCGTGGAAGCGCGAGATCACACAGAAGACGATCGGGCCCTCGAAGTTGACGATGGCCCGACCGATCTCGGCGCCGTACTCCAGCTGCATCCCCCGGAGCGACTCCGGCGATCCGTCGAACCCTGACAGGTTCGCCAGCACCACCAGGGGTCGGTTACCGCTGGCCGCGTTGATGGCCCGCGCGGTCTTCTTCGACGATCGCGGGAACAGGGTTCCGGCGGTCCACTGGTCCGGGCCGTCCGTGGGAACCCAGCCCCGCCGGGGGATCGGCCGGGACTCGATGCCGAGCACCTCGATCGGATAACCGCCGAGGTGGGCGTCCATGACCACGGTGGTGTCGGCATCGGCCATACCCGCCCACCGTTCCAGGACGGCGTGGTCCTGGTCGACCACCGCGCGCATGACCGTGCGGATGTCGAACGGCTTCTTGCGCTCCTTGTTGACCTCGTCGGAGAAGATGTCCCCCACCGTGGTGAAGTCGCTGCTCGGGTGGACGTGCGGGAAGCTGCGGACGTCACGGTCGTGCGGGTCGCTACTGCTCGCCCGCCGCCCGATGCGCTCCCCCGGCGCGATGTAGGCGTGCTCGTAGTGTGCGAAGAGCGTTCGGCAGGCCGCCCACAGGTTGGGCGCCCAGTACTGCGCCTGTCCGTTGGGCCCCATGACCCGGTCGTATCCCCCGATACCGAAGTTGTCCTCGGCCGACACGCCGCCCGAGTAGTCCAGCGACTGCTTGCCGGTCAGAACCATGGCGCTGTCCGGCGTCATGACCAGGATGCCCTTGGTGTGCAGGAGCATGGTCGCCTCCGCGTTCCAGTACGGCTGTGCCCCCACGTTGATCCCCGCCACGACCACGTTCACCTCACCGCCCGCCTGGGTGAAGGTGATCAGCCGGCGCAGGGCCCGGGCCACCCAGTCCATGTTCTCGGTGCCGCTGTCCATCGAGATCATGGCACCGGAGGAGAGGGCAAACCACTCGACCGGCACCGCCATCTCCTCGGCGAGGTCGAGGGCGGCAATGATCCGCGCGCACTCCGCCTCGGCAACCGAACCAAGCGACTTGGTCGGATCGCCGAAGAGGGCGACACGCACCATGCCCTCGGGGTGGCGGGCAGAGGGGGTCGAGATCAGCCCGGCGACGATCCCCGACTGGTTGCGCCCCCTGGGCCGGTCAACCGCCACGAGCCGGCCCGACCCATCCAGGTCGAGCTCGGTGAAAGTGCCACCGGACCCGGTGAGCATCGGGACGATCTCGTAGGGGTAGACGGTGCCGCGAGCGCGCGAGCGCTGCACCTTCTGGGCATACTCGTCCAGCGGTGCCAGCGGCTCGGTCGACGGTTCGGTCACCGTCACGCCGACGCCCGCCCCTGGCCGATAGGAGAAGATCAACGCCACGTCCTTCGGCTCTTCGTCCGGCTGGGACCGGTGCCGAACCAGCATCATGATCTGCTCCAGGCCCGCGCCCACCGTCATCGGTGCGCTCGCCCGGGCGAAACCGCTCAGGTCCTGGAGCGGAACGTCGACCGGGGGCCATACATACAGAACGATGCGGTTGCTGTCGAGCCGACGTGTGGTCCCGCGCTCCACCTGAGCGGCCCGCATGCTCTCCAGGCAGGCGGCAAGCTTGCGCTCGACTGCCGGGAATGCGACGGCCTGTCCTGCCGCGTCCCGCAGCGGAGTGACGTCGTGGATCTCGGCAAAGGCCACCAGACGCTCGTCGGCGGGGTTCTCGCGAGCGACGCAGTGGAAGAGGTACGTGTCCTCGGTCGACGGAAGTGGGGTGCCTTCGAAGTTCTTCAGCCGCCACAGGTCAAGGCGCTGACCGATCATGGGATGCATCCCCCGTATGACGCGCTCCTCCACCATCCGCCCCTGCGAGGGACGGAAGGTGAACTGCTGGACGTGCGCCCCCGTGTGGTCACCCACGGTGACCGTCACGCGTCGACCGCCGACCAGGACCGGGACGTCCGCCAGGGCGTCTGCCAGGGTCGAGGCGATGGAGTCCGGGTTGATGGACGCGTCTCCCGAGAGGTAGAGGTCGACCACGAGGTTGGCCGGATCGGGAACGTCGGCGGCGACGCCGGCAACGCTGACCAGACATTCGGACAGCTCGGTCAGAGCGCCCGTGGCCGAGATGAGGTGGAGGCGTTGACCCCCCAGCTCGTATGCGCCGGTCACGAGCTGTCGACCCTCTAGCCGGAAGGCGCGGACGTCCTCCAGCCTGCGAATCTTGTAGTAGCGCCGGGTGAGCACCTCGAGCATCGGCTCCAACCCCGCGCTGTTCAGCCCGAGCCGCTGGGCAAGCAGCCTGATCAGCGGCTCGGGACCAGCCGTCAGCGCCTCGATCCGCTGCGCGTAGTCGCCCGCGCCCGGATGCTCGTCGAGGTAGCGCAGCTGTTCGCGGACTCCCGCGTACACCTGCTCCCGGGCCGCCAGGATGACGGGGTTGTCGAAGAACCGGAACCGGATGCTCCGGGCGAGGTCACCAACCGTGGGGTAACGCAGCTGGGTGGCCACGATCAGCCGGTCAAGAACCTCCCTCATCCCGTCGCGTGCGGCACCGGTCGACGCCTCGGCCCCGACCATCCATCGCTCGAGCAGGGCGGTCACCACCGGGATCTGGTCGGCCGCTCCCTGCTGGGCCAGGAACACCCGGTAGACAGCCTCCTCCAGCTCGGGAGTCCTGGCCAGATCCGCGACGCCGTAGTGACGAAGTACTCGCGACAACCTGGTCCGGAATGCGGCCGGCAGGCGCTCCAGCTCCACGTCGAGGGAGTGCAGGTAGGTGTGGAAGTGCTCCCTGGGACTGTGGACCCGCTCTTCGGAGTCTTCCTCCGCGCTGGTGGGTCGGTTGCGCGACAGCTCGCAGAGGTCGGCGAACGTGGTGAGCAGGGAGACCTCCTCGCGCCCGAGCTCGATGTCCTGCGCGAGCTCGTTGCGCAGCTCCCGGTACTGCGCGACCAGCGTGTGGGCCAGCTTCGCGCTCACGTCATAGCCAGTGATCATGGCCCGCAGCGCGTCGAGGTGCTCGCGCGCCCGGGTGGGTGTGCCCGCGGGACTCGAGCCGTGGTCAGTCATCGGCGTCTCGAACCTGACAAGGGGGAGGTCCGGCGACGCAGTCGGGCCGGCCGGGCGATCGAGCCGCAGCAGCGGTGCCCCGGCGTCAACCTGCGAGTTGACCCGGGCCATGACCTCGCGGACCCGCCCCGCGAGGGGAGCCCGCACCGCGGTCTGCAGCTTCATGCTCTCAAGGACGGCGATGGTCGCTCCGGCCTCCACGTCATCACCGGCGGTGACATTGACCGCCACCACCACTGCGGGCGCGGGAGCCCGAACCACCCCGGACTGGTCTCCGGTCACGCGGTGGCTGACGCCGTCGACCTCGACCAGATATCCGGCGTTGCCGGCCATCGACACGATGTGGAAGGTTGCTCCACCGAGCCCCAGCCGGCTCTCGAAGGGACCCAGACGGTCGATGTCGACGTCCATGAGTCCACCCTTCACCTCCAGCCGGTATCGGCGAGGACCGACCTGGGCCACGACCATCGGGTGGGCCTGGCCCTCGTAACCGATCACATAGCTGCGTCCGGCGGCGTGGAGGGCACGTGGTCGGCCTCCGCGGGCAGAGCCCAGGAAGACGCGTCGCTCACGCGCCTCCTCTGCGTCGTACTCGTCGATGGCGACGCTGAGCAGGGCGACGTCGGCATACCGAGGCGGTGTCGCGGTCCCGGCGGCACTGATCCGGTCCAGCCAGCCCGTGTCGGCCTCACCGGACACGACCTCCGGACGCGCAAGCAGGTCCAGCAGGAACGACTTGTTGGTCGTGCCACCGCGCAGGACGACCGTGGTCTCGCGTACGGCGCAACGCAGACGCGACAGGGCCTCCGGGCGGTTTTGCCCCCAGGCGATGATCTTGGCGACCATCGAGTCGTAGCCCGGGGGGATCACGTCGCCGGAGGCAATCCCGGTGTCGACGCGCAGGCCTGGCCCGGAGGGGAGGTTGAGCAGCACCACGGTGCCAGGGGCAGGGGCAAAGTCCTGGGCTGCGTCTTCCACGTTGAGACGGGCCTCGATGGCGTGCCCGACCGGCGGCGGCGCCTCGCCGACCAGCTGATCGCCGTCGGCCACGAGCAGCTGCAGCTTGACCAGGTCGAGCCCGGTGGTGGCCTCGGTGACCGGATGGTCGCTCTGCAGCCTGGCGTTCACACCCACGAAGGCGAAGGTCTCCCTGGCCGGCTGGTAGACGAACTCGACCGTCCCCGCCCCGCGGTAGCCCGCCGCCCGCATCAGGGCGACTGCCGCCGTGCGAAGGCCAGACTCCTGAACGGCGCTCAGTGCTGGCGAACCTGACTCCTCGACCAGCTTCCAGCTGTTGCCCCGCTGGATGGAGCAGTCACGGATCCCCGGCGCCCAGACCGTGCCGTGCGCGTCGGCGATGACCTGCACCTCGACGTTGCGACAACCACTGACGAGGCTCTCCAGGAAGACGACCGGATCACCGAACGTTTCTGCGGCCTCGGACTGCATGTCTGCGAAGGCGACCTCGAGCTCATCTGCCGATCGGACGACCCGGATACCCCTACCGCCTCGACCGCCCCTGGCCTTGATCATGAGCGGGTATCCGATCGTCTGGCCATGTCGCACCGCATCGGCCGGGCTGGACACCGGTCCACCACTCCAGGGGACTACTGCGAGACCGGTATTCGCGGCCAGCAGCCTTGCCTCGATCCGGTCGCAGAGCAGACGCATGGCGCGGGCCGGTGGGCCGATGAAGACCAGGCCCAGGCGCTCGCAGAGGTCGGCGAACTCCGGGTCCTCGGCCACGAACCCCCAACCCACCCACACCGCATCGGCCCGGCTGACCCTCAGTGCGCGCTCGAGCTCCACGTGGTCGAGGTAAGGGCCCTCCGGCGAACCGACGTCGCGCAGGCAGACCGACTCGTCGGCAAGACGTACGAAGAGCGCTCGCTGCTCGGCCTCGGTATGCAAGGCGATGACCTTGGTGCCGTAGCCATGTTGCTCGTTCAGCTCGCGCACCGCTCTGATCAGCCGGACAGCAGGCTCACCCCGGTTGACGACCGCGATCCGATTGAACATGTTGTC
>JANOHS010000297.1:0-5649 GCA_031406655.1 Micrococcales bacterium | reverse complement strand
GTCAGGGTCCGAGCATGCCAGAGCACCCAAATACGTCAGCGGCGGTATCACGCGAAGTATCACAGCGCCCTGCTGAGAGCTGCCCATCGCTCTATCGACGAAGACGCGCCAAGGATGGCCTCAGGAGTAGTACTCCAACGTTGCTGGACCCGGCGACGACAAGGACGCGACTGCCCGATCAGAAGGTCGTGACGGCCGAATGCGGTTCGGGGATGGCGCAAACAGAGGGGTGCGACGTCCTGAATTGTCGACGTGCGGTCGTCTGGACTGTGTCGCACCTTGGCTAATCCGAAGCGCTTTCTGAGCTGGCAGAGCCTCACTACTTGAGCGCTGGCCAGGGTCGGATCAGCGGGAGCTGGGTGCCGTCCCTGAGGGTGACGGTGAGGTCGTACCTGGAGGCGGCTGGAGGGATGGGGAGGCTGAGAATGTTGTCTGGCCACCATGCGGCCCAGTAACCGCCCTTGACTGTGGCCGTGACTCGCCCCGCTGGCCCGTTCACGACAACCTTGGCTACATCTGCTCCGGCTCGGCCGAAGATGGTACTGAAACCGCCGCCCACCATGGTGATGGTCGTGACGCCCCTGGCGGTGGGCCTGGGGGCGACCTCGCTGCCGGAGGACTGGACTATGTAATTGCCGTCGGTGTTGTTCTCGCTTTCGTTTTGGAGGCAGCCGACCACGTTGTTGCCGTTCGCAAGCAGGGCGTAGATCCACTGACCACGTCGCTCGGCAAGTACCACGGTGAGGTCACCGATCCTCGAGAGCTCGCCGCCGAATTTCTCCTTCGACCACGCCACGCATCGGTCTCCCACCTTCGCCGAGTCGGGGACAGAGACACCGGTGGGCATGGCGGTCCACCCGGCGTAGGCAGAGTCCTGCCGGCCGGGGAGGCCGACGACTGCCAGCAAGGCGGCCAGGCCGGCCGCGGCCGGAACCAGGTACACCCATCGCCGCCGTGATCGGTTCACGGCCGGCACGCCTGGGCTCAAGGCGGCCGATACGGGCGAGCGCGCCTCGTCTGCGGTCTTGTGCTTTGTCAGTGCCTCGTCGGCCTGTGCCGCGTCGGACACGATCATCGACACCGTGGCGGTGATCTGTTCACGCGAGTAGTACCGCAGGTCGGGTACGGGATTCGCCGCAGCGAGGCGGTCACGGAGCTGGTTCATGAGGGACACTCCAAGGTCGAAACACTCGGGTTACGCTGGTTATGAGGTGCTGTGAGGAGGATGGATTCGAGCCGCCGACGAGCCCGGTGCAGCCGCACCCGTGAGGCAACCGACGAGATGCCCAGGACGAGCGCGATCTCAGCTGGTTCGAGGTGTTCCCACGCCCACAAGCGCAGGACCTCCGCATCACGCTCGGGCAACAGCGCCAACGCGCGGGTCACCGGCGCTTGAGCGTCCAGCCGTCCAGCAATCTGCTCGGCGGGATCGGGATGTACCAGCAAGGTTGTGGCTTGTAGTCGAAGGCCGAGCCGGTCTCGTCGGTCGTGAGCGCGGAACGTGTGCAGCATCTCTCTGGCCGCGACCGCGTACAACCAGGGCAGCGCATTGTCGGGGACGCCTTCGCGCTTCCTCCACGCGACGGCGAACACGTCCGCGACGATGTCATCGGCATCATCAGGAGCCCTCCGCGAGGCGTACGCGCGCACAGGTCCGTGGTACCGCGTGAAGAGGGCCTCGAACCACCGATCGTCCCTGACTGACACGCTGCCCCCCGAGGGTGATCTTCCACTGTGCTCCATGACTACTTACGCCCGCTAAGGTCCACATCGTTACAGGCAACACGCGCCCATGCCCTCCATGATGCGAACCCTAGGGCTCAGCCTCGCCCAAAGGGCGCACAGGAACACATACACTTCCGGGTCGATCTCATCGGCCAGCATCCGCTCGTAGCCGCGATCGGCGATTTGCTGTCGCGCATCAGCTGGCGCACGACTGTCGCGCATCACCCGTCGGAGGACACCCGTGTGACGCCGGATTGGTGAGGAGTTTCTGTACTGCGTTAAAGCCGCCGGCTTCGCCGTCGGCAGCGGGGCTTCCGGGCGGGCATGCGGCCTCCGGCCGGTCCCGCCCTCCGCCCCGCGAGCACACCCGCGTTCCTTAGACGGACCGTCCTGCTGGGCGGGGGCAGCCCGGTGTGGCAGCCATGGCCACTTCGCCTCGTCCACTCCCAGAAGCAGGAAGACACCCATCGCAAGCATGAGCGTGCGCCTCGGGCGATGCCCGAACCGGTCAACCTGGCTCGTGCGCGGTGGACTCACCCAGTTTCGGTATCACGTCGTGACCGCACTTGTCCGACTTCCCACCACACTGGAAGTGTGATCACCGAGCCAGCCCCCAGCCTGCACGCAGGGAGTCCATCCGGCCGCGCAAAGCGTCTGGCGGTCTTCGTGACGCTCGTGTTGGTGCTGACGGTGAGCGCAGGGCTTTGGTGGGCGAACAGTCAGGGTTATGTGCCGGATCTGAGGCAGGGCTGCACGGATGAGGGCTACCCCGTTCCGATGCCGTCGTACGACGAACTGGTGAACGACTACGGCAAGGACCCCTACTGCGCCCGGCGAGCGCGCGGCGAGGCTTGGTTCTGATACGTACAGCAGCCGTTCATGGAACCGCTATGCGGCATGTCCGTGAAAACTCACTGCCGCTGTGGAGGCGAGGATCTTCTTGAAACGCTCCCCTCAAGCTCGGACCCAGCTAGCGAGTTCGGGAGCTGAGGAGCAAACTGCAGAGGGCCTCGGTTGTCCAGGTGACGTATCGCTCAAGGGTCCAGCCGCGTCCTTCAGTGAAGTTGAGGAAGACGTCTGCGCCGGCAAGGGTGAGGAGGACGTCGGTGGCCTCGGCCGGGTCCAGTTCTGCCCGGAGCAGGCCGCGTGAGACGAGGGTGTTGATGTAAGTGTGGAAGCCCTGCGTACGCAGTGACTCGTGGTGAGCGATCAGGTCGACGATCTCGGGGTCGGTGGTCGCTGCGGCGACTGCAACGCGGTCGAGGACGGCGGAGCGGGTACTGATCTCGGCGACGTTGATGACGAAGAGCTCGATGGCCTGCCGGCCGTCGGTTGTTGTCGTCGCTTCCTGCCACCAGGAGGTCTGTTCCGGCGGGGCGGGGTTGTCTTGGCCCATCACAGCGCTGTCGATCGCGGCGGTGAGCAGCCCGGGTTTGGTGTGGAAGACGAAGTACACCGTCTGCACGGCCACGCGCGCCCTCTTCGCGATCGCCGTCATCGTCGTGCCGTGGTAGCCGCTGGCCCGGAACTCTTCGGTCGCCGCCCTGATGATCGCCGCCCGAGTGCGGGCGGCGCGTGCTTTACGGGTAAGCCTCTTGACGTTGTCCATGACCGTCCTTATTCTAGTAGTAAGTCACTAGTGACTGCCACTAGCCATTCGGACTAGCGAGGCATAGGGGTTGCTCTGCAACCAGGCAAACCCGCCCACACGGCCGGTGATAGAGGAAAGGACGCGGCATGAGGAGGCTCAACATGCAGACGCGCATCGACATTGACCGTCCAACTGGAGAGGTCTTTGACTTCGTCGCCGATCAGACCAACGCCCCTCGATGGCAGCACGGGCTTCACGAAGTGCGCCGAATCACGCCAGGTCCCGTCGGCGTTGGCACCGAGCACGTGTTTGTGCGTCGCTTTGCCGGGATGAACATCGAGTCCCGGAACCGCTACACCGCGTACGAGCCCGGCCGCTTCGTCTCCTTCGAGATCCCCTCCGGCAAGATTACCGGCGAAGCCTCGTACCTCGTCGAACCCACCGGTGCCAACACCTCCCGGCTGATCAGCGAGGTGCACTTTCGCGTGTCAGGCCTAGCCGGGCTGGCCACGCCCGCCCTGGCGCGAGTGTTCGAACGAGACAACAAGAAGGACGAAGCCACCTTGAAGGACCTCCTCGAGCACGGAGGCGACTGACGCCCCAACGAGGAACCGCAGCGGCTTCGGTGGCCCACCCCAGCTTGGGGCGGGCACATCAGCGCGGACCCTCGTGCAGGCCTGGTTCGGAGCGAGCCCCAACACCCGACCCTCGGCACGCCCGCAAGGACCCCTGCATGAGAGGTCGAGTTCAGCTCCCACTAAGCGAAAGCAGTTCGGTCGCTCGGGTGGCACCGGCAGTCTGGGCCACAGAGGCTCGTACTCCAGAAAGTACGGCAAACAACCCGACACCAGCCGATAGCCAGGACCGCCAACTGCGTCGCCTGGGGGCTCAGTGACAGCAAACGTCGACTCAGCCGCGAGTCTTGCAAGCAGGAGGTCCTGTGGCACGGCGGCCTGTCTGGAGGTGAGGAGCACTAAGTGCCGATTGACTGCCCTGACACGCGCTCTCGCAGGCCGGTTTCCAAACGGCTGGGGACGAGGGGGAGGGGACGCGCGCAGCCAACTCGCGCAAGGCCCCCAGGCCCCCAGCTCTGAACTGGGCACCGGCTAGAACCCGCGCGATCACCATGACGGATTAGGCATCTGGAGCGCGATTGCTCGCCTCTAGGGATGCTGGGCTACCACCGGCCCCGAGACTTCCACGTTCACGGCTAACCCTGCCGTGGGCTAACGATCAACCAACGATCCCTGGCAGAGCACTCACGGTCAGATAGGGGCAGCTCTGACCCATGTCCGCCGTGCGCCCACGCAGGCATAGTGTCCATTCCCAAGCTGACAGTGCGGGTTCGATTCCCGTCACCGCTGCACACGCCAATACTGTTGCAGCAGAATCGGATTCGAGGCTGCTACGTTCGCTGCGAACCCGGTCTTGGTCCAGGTCAAGGCACGTCGGGCCACGCATGGGCCACAGGCTCTCACCTCGGCACCGGCTTTCCGGCCTCAGATGCGGGTCGGGTTCGGGACGACCTGGGCGATCAGTGCGCGGATCCGCGCCTGGTTGGTGCGGTTCGGTGTGGCCTGACGTGGTCCGCCACTTCTTGGTGTGGCGAAGTGCTGGTGCAGGATCACCGCGGCGTCGCGGGCCGTGCTCCTGGTGGGCCAGTCGGCCGCGGTGTGCCCGGCGTTGCTCGCCGCTTGGAGGAGCCGCCAGATATCCAAGGCGTCATTGTCGCTGTGACGGCCGGCGTACGCGTGGGCCTTCATGACCAACGCGGCACGAACATCAGGCAGGGGCACATGGACGTAAAGCTCGGTCGTGTCGGTCAGGACCGCTCGGGCCACAACATTCACGGGCGGCAGGAGTAGTGCCTCAAGGAGGCCGGGTATCTCGTCGAGGACGAGGTCACCGTGGGTCTGGTTGGGAATCAGACGTCCAAGGTAGGACGGGGCGAGGACGTCGATCGCCAGCGCGCGAGTGCCCTGAGTGCGGGTGAACCGGTTTCCAGACTGGCGGTCGTAGCCCAAGGCGGTCAGTGCGGGCACCAGGCGTGGATCTGCGCAGACCTCGAAGCTGGCGCCCATGTCGGCATCGGCGGTGGCGCGCCCCGGAACCTGAGTGGCGGCGTCGTGGACTTGGACGAGCAGCGAGACACTGTTTCCACCGATGAGGCGGTAGTCGATGCCCAGGTCGGTCGCGACGCCGGCGACGTCGGCAACGGCGAGCCAGGCTGCGTCCTCAGCGTTGCTCGTCGAGGCCAAAGCGACGTGACGGGGTTCGCTCATGTGGTCCGGTCCCCCAACCTGTGGGCTCGCAACGCGTCGGCGGCGTCGGTG
>JANOHS010000289.1:0-5990 GCA_031406655.1 Micrococcales bacterium | reverse complement strand
CGGTCCCCAGCTCGGTCTTCAGCTCCTCGGCGATCCGTTCGGCCACGGATCTGGCGGCGATCCGTCGGGGTTGCGTATGGCCGATCATGCCCTCGATGCCGCGGCCGAGCTCGAGGCAGATCTTGGGCAGCTGGGTGGTCTTGCCCGAGCCGGTCTCCCCCGACACGATGACGACCTGGTGCTCGCGGATGGCCGCGGCGATGTCGTCCTTGCGGGCGGCAACCGGCAGGTCGCCCGGATAGGTGACCTCGGGCACCGCGGCGAGACGACGCGCCATCCGGGCCGCAGTTGTTCTGGGTGACTCGTGCGACGTCCCTGGCGACGGTCGACCCCCGGCCCCCCGACCGCGTTTCGGGCGCCGGCGGGACTTCCGGGCACGCGAGGACTGCGGCGCGCTCTCGGAGGACATGGCGTTCAGGATATGCCGAGCTCGTCGTCAGCTGACAGGGCGAAGGATCCTGGCTGCCAGAGCAACCAGGATCCTTCGCGCTCTTCCGAGACCGCTCAGATCTTGGCGGCGGTGAACCCCTGCTCGAGGTCCGCCAGGATGTCGTCGATGTACTCGATGCCCACAGCCAGTCGCACCAGGCCAGGGGTCACGCCGGACGCAAGCTGGTCCTCGGGAGAGAGCTGGGAGTGAGTGGTGGACGCCGGATGGATGACCAGCGAGCGCACGTCGCCGATGTTGGCCACGTGGCTGTGCAGGGCCAGGGCCTCGACAAACCTCTTGCCGGCTTCCACGCCGCCGGAGATCTCGAAGGCAACGACCGCTCCGGCGCCACGCGGGGCGTACTTGTCCGCCAAGGCCTTCCACGGGCTCGACGCAAGCGAGGCATAGGCCACCGACTCGACCTGCGCGTGCGCCTCCAGCCAGCTGGCGACCTTGAGCGCGTTCTCGACGTGGCGTTCGATCCGCAGCGACAGCGTCTCGATCCCCTGCGCGATGAGGAACGCGTTGAACGGTGAGATCGCCGGGCCGAGGTCACGCAGGAGCTGAACCCGGGCCTTGAGGATGAAGGCCAGGTTGGCGCCCAGCGGGCTGCCCACCCCGAGGTCGCGGGCGTAGACCAGACCGTTGTAGCTCAGGTCGGGCTCGTTGAAGCCCGGGAACCTGGCCGGGTCCTTGGCGAAGTCGAACTTTCCGCCGTCGACGATCACACCGGCGATGGAGGTGCCATGCCCGCCGAGGTACTTGGTCGCCGAGTGGACCACCACGTCGGCGCCCCACTCGAGCGGGCGGATGAGGTAGGGGGTTGCCACGGTGTTGTCAACGATGAGCGGAACGCCAACCTCATGTGCAATCGCCGAAACACCCACGATATCAAGGATATTCGCCGAGGGGTTGCCGATCGTCTCAGCGTAGAAGGCCTTGGTGTTCGGCCTGACGGCGGCACGCCAGGACTCGAGGTCGTCAGCGTCCTCCACGAACGTGGTCTCGATGCCGAGCTTCTTGAGGGTGTACTTCAGCAGGTTGTACGTGCCGCCGTACAGCTGTGGGCTCGAGACGATGTGGTCACCGACCTCGGCAACGTTCAGGATCGCGATCGTCTCCGCCGCCTGACCCGATGCCACCAGCAATGCCCCGACGCCGCCCTCGAGCGAAGCGATCCTCTGTTCCACCGCGTCCTGGGTGGGGTTCATGATGCGGGTGTAGATGTTGCCGAACTCCTTGAGCGCGAAGAGGTTCTCCGCGTGGGCCGCGTCGTTGAAGACGTATGACGTGGTCTGGTAGATCGGCAGCGCCCGAGCCCCGGTGGCCGGGTCCGGAGCCTGGCCGGCGTGAACCTGGCGGGTCTCGAAGGACCAGTTGGCCTTGTTGTCACTCATCGGTGTTCCCTTACCTTTCAGTGCTTTTCAGTGTTTGAGAGTTCTCTTGTATGCCGTGTCGTCTCGCGAGGTGGAGATGAGCACCTGTCGTCAGATGCGGGGATACGAAAACAGAGCACCGCCCGCGCTTGCGCAGCGCCCGAAGGCACGTCGCCAGGTCTTCACCCGGGGCACCCCACCGCGGTGGAGGGTTGCCGGCCAGCGAGCCGGGGCTTGTCGCTGACACTCATGACCTGCGACAAGGGTAGAACCATCGGCCGCATCTCGGGAAGCCCATCTCTCAATCTGGACACCCGCTCACCCCGAGCCTCGATCGGACGATGGACCGCGCCGATGGCACGGCATACGTTGGCAGCCGTGAGCACACTCCGCGTGACCATCGACACAGACTCGGCGATGGCGCCCTTCGAGCAGGTGCGGACCCAGATCGCCTCAGCCGTCGCGGCCGGGCAGCTCAGCGCCGGAGCGAAGCTGCCAACCGTTCGCCGGCTCGCGGCCGATCTCGGGCTTGCCGCCAACACCGTCGCGAGGGCATACCGCGAGCTCGAGGTCGACGCCGTGATTGCCACCCACGGCCGTCGCGGCACGTTCGTCCGCAGTGACGTGGTGGACGAGCCGAGCGCCCGGTCGCCTGTCGCCGACACCGCGAGGGCGGCCGCTTCCGACTACGTCCAGGTGGTCAGACGACTTGGCCTGACCTCGCCGGAGGCGCTGCGCCTGGTCGAGAACGCATGGAACGAGGGCCAGCTCACAACAGCACGTTGAGTGTGTGGATGGCCAGACCGGCCAGTCCTCCGACGATGGTGCCGTTGATGCGGATGAACTGCAGATCGCGACCAACGTGCAGCTCGATGCGCTCGGCCGCCTCCTTTCCGTCCCAGCGGTCCACGGTCTGCGAGATGACCTTGGCGATCTCGTGGCCATAGGTGCTGACCACGAAGCCGATGACATCAGTGATGTGGCCGTCGACACGGTGTCGCAGCTCCGGATCATCCAGGAGCCGCTCGCCGAGCTCCGACAACGCCCCGACCCCCCGGCGTCGCAGCTGCCCGTCGGCGTCATCGAGCGCCCCGAGGAGCGCGTTGCGCACGGCATCCCACACGGCGACCGCAGAAGGGCCGATCTGGGGGTGCGTCATCACCCGGACCTTGAGCGCCTCAGCGCGGGCGATGGTGTCCGGGTCATGCTGCAGGTCTTGAGCAAGCTGGGCGAGCAGATCATCAAAAGCCTGGCGCGCCGGGTGATTCGGTCGATCGCGGACTTCGGCGACCCATGACAGCGCCCCGTGGTGAACGCGGGCGATGACCTTCTCGTCCAGCCACGCCGGGGTCCACCAGGGCGCTCGCTCACCGACGATCGACGCCACGGCGGCCTCGTTCGAGCGCAGCCACACGTGCGCCTCGACCAGGGCGATGTCGACCAGGCCGTGGTGGGCGCCGTCGGCGACCACCGACTCGAGCAGGTTGCCGACCACCGGGCTCATCGGCTCGTGCACGAGCCTCGGCAGCAGCGACTGCTCGACGAAACCGCGCACATCGTCGTCCTTGATGGCAGTCAGCGCGCGACTACTCGCCCCGGCCAGCTCGGCGATCACCCGGGCGCTGTGCTGCTCCTGCGCAAGCCAACGCCCCACGCGACGGCTGACGTCTGCGGCGACCACTCGCTCACGGGCAGCGTCAGCGGTCAGGAAGTTCCCCGTCACGAACTCCTCGAGACTCTGGCCGAGCGTGTCCTTGCGGTTGGGGATGATGGCGGTGTGCGGAACGGGGATACCCAGCGGATGACGAAAAAGTGCGGTCACGGCGAACCAGTCCGCGAGGGCTCCGACCATCGCGGCTTCGGCGGTCGCATTGACGAACCCCCATGCTCCATCACGGTTTCGGGTCAGCATGAACACGAGCGCCGCGAACGCGAGCAAGGACAACGCAACGGCCCGCATCCGTCGCAGGCCACGTCTGCGGACCAGGTCCGCCGGGCCGAGCAGCAGTGTCGTCATGAGCTAGATCCTGCCGGATGCGCTCCACCGGCGTAGGCCCAACAGCGGTTCAGCTCGGGCTGACCAGCTCGGAACCGGTCTGTGACGCCGGGACGGCATTCGACTCCCGCATGCCGTGGCGCTCCCACCAGCGTCGCAGCGGTCCCGGGGCCCACCAGTTCACGGTCCCCAGCAGCCGCATCGTGGCCGGCACCAGCATGGCCCGAACGATGGTGGCGTCGATCAGGACGGCGACGAGCATGCCGACGCCGATCATCTTCATCAACAGGATGTCCGAGCTGGCGAACACGCCGATCACCACCGCGAGCAACAGCGCCGCGCTGGTGATGATGCGCCCGCTGTGCTGCAGGCCGTTGGCCACTGCGGTCGTGTTGTCGCCGGTGCGATCCCACTCCTCACGAATCCGGGAGAGCAGGAACACCTCGTAGTCCATGGACAGGCCGAAGATGATGGCCAGCATCAGGATCGGCTGGGTGACGTCCAGGTACCCGGGAGAGACGAAACCCAGGAGTCCCGACAGATGGCCGTCCTGGAAGATCCAGGTGACCACGCCGAAGGAGGCCCCCAGGGACGCGACGTTCATCACGACGGCCTTGAGGGGTAGGACCACCGAGCCGAAAGCGACGAACAGCAGGACCAGCATGATGACGACCACGACGACCCCCATCCACGGGAGGTGCGCGCCGATGGAGTCAATGAGGTCAACGGCATTCGCCGACGTGCCGCCGACCAGAGCGTCGCCCCCCGGGCCGGGTCAACGCCGCGAAGCACCCTGACCAGCTGCTGCGACCGCTCGCTCTGGCCGTTTCCGAGCCAGCTGACCTGGACCAGGCTCGTCGTGCCGCCACCGCTCGTGGCCTGGTCGATCGGCCCGGCCGACTGCACACCGTCGATCGCCTTGAGCCGGTTCACGTACGAGCCCAGCTGGCTCGCGCTGGCCCCTTCGACCACGATATTGGCGATGGTGGTCTCACCACCGAACTCACGGGAGCCAAGGTCGGCAGCGACCCGGCTCGGCGCGTCGACCGGCAGGACCCGCTCGTCGACACTGCCCCATGAGGCAGACAGGAATGGGGCGCCGAGTGCCACGAGGACCACGACAATGACCAGCAGGTATGCGACGGGGCGCCGCATAACGCTGTGCGCCAACCTTGCCCACGCGCCAGGGGCGTGGATGGCGGTGTCTCTGGCGACCTGGCGATCTGCGTCCCGAGCGTGGGAGCCGCGTCGCCCGGGCATCCGGCCGGCTTCGATCCGGGGTCCCAGCACGGTCAGGACCGCGGGCAGGATGGTCAGTGCGGCCACCATCGCCACGAGGACCGCGGCCACTCCGCCGTAGCCCATGGAGCTCAGGAAGTTCTGCGGAAAGATCAGCAGCGACGCCAGGGAGGCGGCCACGATCAACCCCGAGAACAGCACGGTGCGACCGGCAGTGGCCATGGTGGCGGCGATGGCCGCGTTGACGTGCTCACGCTCGGCGCCGGGCTGCTTGGCGAGCTCTTCACGGAACCTGCTCACGACGAAGAGCGCGTAGTCGATCGCCAGACCCATCCCGAGCAGCGTGATGACGTTGATGGCGAACACCGACACGTCGGTGGCCATGCTGATGACGCGCACCACTGCGAACGCCCCGAGGACCGCGACGCCGCCGACCAGGGCTGGCATCAGAGCCGATACGAGGCTTCCGAAGATGAACAGGCACAAGATGAAGACGATCGGCATCGAGATGGCCTCGGCGCGCGCGATGTCCCTGGAGACGGTCTCGTTCACATCGGCAAAGACCGCCCAAGCCCCACCGACGTTGGTGGTCAGCCCCTTGGCCTCGAGGAGGGGCCTGACCTGGTCGAAGAGCGCGGACTTCTCTTCCTGCGAGGTCCCGCGCAAGGTGATGATGACTCGCGTGGCGTGCTCGTCCTTGCTGACCAGGGTGGGCGAAGGCTGCTCGTACCACGTCGTGACCCGCTGGACCGCCTCCTTGGGGAGCCCCGTGAGGACGCCCGAGACCGACGCCTTGAAGGAAGGGTCGCTGACCTTCAACGACGGGCTGGAGTAGATGGCCACGATGTCCGAGTCGTGGCTGACGAACGTCGCATGCTCCTTCGTGAGCGACCGGGCCGACTCGCTGGCCGGGTCGTCGAAGCCACCGTTGCTCAGGCTGCCGAAGACC
>JANOHS010000116.1:0-1717 GCA_031406655.1 Micrococcales bacterium | reverse complement strand
GACCTGGAGGGAGTACGTCGTGCCGTTGGTCAGGCCGGTGACCGTGCCACTGGTCGCGGTGGCCGCGATGCCAGTCTGCGTGACGGCCGGGCCCGTGCCTGGGGTGGCGACGATCTCATAGCTGGTGATCGTCGAGCCACCCTGGTCTGCCGGCGGCGTCCAGCTCACCGTTGCGGCGGCGTCCCCGGCCGAGGCGGTCCCGATCGTGGGAGCCCCAGGGGGCGAGAAGACACAGTCCCTTGCGTTGACCGGAAGAATCGGACACTGCCCTGTGACGGTGGGCAGGACCCGCTGCAGGCCCCACAGGCCGATCTCGGTGAACGGTCGCCTCAGATCCCCGTAGAAGTAGTCGCCGGGAGCCTGCTGGGTGCCGCCGGCGCCACCGGTCACCTGGAGATCGAACGTCTCCCATGGGCCCATACCTTGGGCGCTCATCGAGTTGGACTGGTCGACGTGCGGGTCCTGGTCCCACCTCAGCCCGCCGAGGCTGAACACGTGGGCCTGCTCGCTGCCGGGTGCCATCAGCACATGGACGGTCATTGGGTCGCCCGCGTAGGCGGTCAGCCACGGCACGTTGCCAGGGTCGCGGAAAGCCGTTGGGCCATCGCCGGCGGGTGCAGCCTGGTAGTTGATCAGTGACCGGCCGATGTTGGCGTTCGTGGGATAGGGCATGAAGTCCCGGCCGATCTGTTCGTCGTCATCAGCCATCGTGACGGTGAAGTCCCGGTAGTCCGGTGTTGCCGCCCCGGGCACGTGCACCAGGACCTGCGCGCCGATGTCCTTGGGCAAGCCGTTGAGGGGGTTCCGGAACTCGGTCGGCTCCCCGGGAACCATCGAGGCGGGGGCGACCACGACCACGCCATACAGCCCCTGTTTGAGGGTTGTCGCGCCGGCGAGATCGGCGATCACGGCGGTGCCGATGCGGTCGGTGGGGACGTAGTACACGTACTGACGGGTGGCGCCGGGGGCCACGTTCTGGTCCGGAGCGAACCCGACGTTGACCCCCCCCGAACCGGCCTCACGGTCGAGCTTGCCGACGGAGAACCCCACAGGCGCGACCAACAGGTTGGTGAGGTTGACCGTGACGCACTCACCCGCGACGACGTGCAGCACGAGAGGCACAGGAACCTTCAGCCGTCGCTGGATGGCGTCCACGTCGGCGTTAGGGACGTAGGCCGTGCGCGAGCCGTTGAAGGTGCCCGACCGGTCCATGGCACTGAGGCCGAAGTTGCGAGCCGGTGCGCCCGGCGGGCAGGGGTTGCCCGCTGAGGTCGCCGCTGGCGGAGGACCGCCCGTGGCAACCGGCAGGACGTAGTCCCCGACGGGGCCTGTAACGCCGGGCAGTGGTTGCAGGCTGTCGACCTTGCCCGGCAGGATTCGCACGATGCCCCACGCGCCCTGCTGGGTGCGTAGCTCATTGCCGTTGGCGTACAGGTAGTCGCCCGGACGCATCCTCATGTCGGCCTTGTCACCGTTGAAGATCAGAGTGAACTTCTCGCTGACGCCGTTGTGGATCGCGTCGATGATCGTGCCGTCGGGAACTTCGGCTCCGGTCGCGTCTGGATGGGTGTAGCGAGGTTCCAGCAGCGTCCGTCCGCCCTGCAGGTGAAGGGTGTCGATCGCGGGTGAGACGTTGATCGTTCGGATGACCAGCGGGTCGTTGGCATAGAGCCGTGGCAGGGGTGTGACCGGGTCGCCGTACTTCCACGAGCTGAAC
>JANOHS010000286.1:0-1826 GCA_031406655.1 Micrococcales bacterium | reverse complement strand
TCGACACCTGGCACGAAGCGTTCGTGCGCTTCGCGGCGCGCCGCACAGAGGGCGGGGTGCTTCGCGAAAGGATCATGCAACCGGTCGACGATCCGCACTACGTGCTCATCGACCTGGAGTTCGTCACTGTCGAAGCGGCGCGAACCTTCCAGCGGTTCCTCGAGACTCAGGTGTGGTCGACGCCGGCCAACTCACCCGCTCTCGTGGGCAGCCCACGTGCACGCATCGCGGAGGTAGCACCCGTAGATCTCCACTGAGACTCTTGTCAGCGGCGGCCTTCATAGCGTGCTAATGCGGCTACTAGCCGAGGTGCCCCTTTCGGGGCGCCCGTTCCGGGCTGAAAATGGGCTTGTGGTCGTCTGGTGACGCCGTGTTTCTATGCTCCGTTGAGGGCGTCTACTAGCCGGGCGCGGGGATCACGCTGGGGCACCTTCATTGTTGCCGAGATGGTCGAGCACGAGGACTAGATTCTGTTTCTGCCTGTGATTCCCCCAGGCGGTCACGCCGTCGAGTTCCGGATCGTGTGGAGGTGGGAGATGAGCAACGATGTTCGCCGAATCCGTCGATGACGAGCAGATCATCGAAAGGGTGGCTGCCCTGGACATCGGCAAAGCCGAGTTGGTCTGCTGCGTTCGAGTCCCCGCCTCGGGTGGTTCCAAGCGGCGGGTGCAGGAGGTGACGACGCATACGACGATGACCCGCTCGTTGGCGCAGCTGGCCAACCGGTTGGTCGAGCTGGGTGTGGACCGGGTCGTGATGGAGGCCACCAGCGACTACTGGAAGCCGGTGTTCTACCTGTTGGAGGCTCACGGACTGGAGCCGTGGCTGGTCAACGCTCGGGACGTCAGGCACCTCCCGGGTCGGCCCAAGACCGATGTGCTGGACGCGGTGTGGTTGTGCAAGGTCACCGAGCGTCAGATGCTGCGACCCAGTTTCGTGCCACCACACCCGATCCGGGTGTTGCGCGATCTGACTCGCTACCGCATCGACTTGGTTGCGGCCCGCACCGCGGAGAAGAACCGGGTTGAGAAACTGCTTGAGGGTGCCTGCGTCAAGCTGTCGGTGGTCGCCAGCGACATCTTCGGGGTGTCAGGTCGGGCGATGATGGCTGCGCTGATCGCCGGTGAGCGTGACCCCAAGGTGCTCGCGGATCTGGCCAGGGCACGCATGCGAGCCAAGATCGGGATCCTTGAGGAAGCGTTCGCGGGGTTACCGGCGGGCGGCTTCGATGACCATCACCGGTTCCTGCTGGAACGGATGCTGGGCCGCGTCGACGCCATCGATGCTGACATCGCGGTGCTGGACGCCCAGATCGAGGCTCACCTGGCCCCTTTCGACCAGGCAGTCCAGCGTCTGGATGAGGTACCCGGGATCGGGCCGGTCGCAGCCGCGATCATCATCGCCGAGGTCGGTCTGGACATGACCCGGTTCCCCACCGCCGGGCACCTGTGCTCGTGGGCGAAGTTCTCCCCGGGCATCAAGTCCTCCGCCGGCAAGAGCAAGGGCAACGGATCCACCGGACACGGCGACCGCTACCTGGCGCGTGTTCTGGGTGAGGCGGCGGTGATGGCCGGACGCAGCCACACCTTCCTCGGTGAGAGGTACCGCCGGATCGCGCGACGTCGCGGCAAGAAGAAGGCGATCGTCGCGGTCGGTCACTCCATGCTGGTCATCATCTGGCACCTGCTCTCCGATCCGAACACCCGTTTCCGCGACCTCGGCGCAGATCACTTCACCCGCGCCGTCAACACCGAGGCCAGGAAACGCAACCACATCCGACAGCTCGAAGCCCTCGGCTACCGAGTCACCCTCGAACACGCCGCCTG
>JANOHS010000255.1:0-6226 GCA_031406655.1 Micrococcales bacterium | reverse complement strand
GCGCTGCCGAACCGGAAGTCGCGGACCGCCTCGAGCAGGCGCCCAGTGCCCGCGACCACGCCGTAACGTCGGCCATCCGGCAGTCGTCGGGCGAATACCTCGAACACGCACCGGCGCCGCGCCGCCCCGCTGTGCAGCGCGGCCTGAAGCATGGTGAGCTCGTAGTGGTCGGTCAGCAGGGCGGTACTGGTCACGGCTGCCAGCCTATTGTGGAGCCGTGTCAATCGCCCCCGCCGAGCTCGCGCGCACCGAGATCGCCGAGGATCTGTCGCTGGATCGGCCCTGGATCACGCTGGTGTGGAACGACCCGGTCAACCTGATGTCCTACGTGACGTATGTGTTCCAGACGTACTTCGGCTACTCGCGGGAGAAGGCCGAGAGGCTCATGCTCGACGTGCATCAGAAGGGTAGGGCCGTGGTGTCCAACGGGCCACGGGAGACGATGGAGCGCGACACCGAGGCGCTACAGGGCTACGGGCTCTGGGCCACGTTCCAGAAGGACGACTAGTGGCAAAGGCTTTCAAACGCAAGGGCAGTCGATTCGTCGGCCGCCTCGACCCGGTTGAGCGTGAGGTCGTCGTGGGGCTCATGGAGCAGACCCAGGCGTTTCTTGAGCCTGCGTACCGGGAGCCCACCGGAGACGAGTTCGACGACCTCGTGGCCACCATGGGCGTACGAGAACCGGACGAGGCGGGGCCGGGCGGCTCGCAGATGCCTCGCGATCCCGCGCTGGACCGGCTGTTTCCGACCGCCCATCGCGAGGACCCGGCCATGGCTGCCGAGTTCCGCCGGCTGACCGAACACGGTCTGCGTGAGCGCAAGACGGCAAACCTGGCCATGGCGATCTCCGCGGTGCTGGCGGCGGACGAGGACAAGGTCAGGCTCGACCTGGAGCAGGCGCAGGCCATGGTGGTCGCTCTGACCGACGTACGCCTGCTGCTCGGTGAGCGGTTGGGGCTGCGGACCGACGAGGACGCCGAGGAGCTCCAGGATCGGCTCGAGGCAGCCTCGGAGGACGATCCCGAGCTCTACATCGCCGCGTACTACGACTTCATGACGTGGCTCCAGGAGTCGCTCACCCAGGCCTTGATGACCTGAGCCAGCGCTCAGCGCGAAGGATCGTGGTTGCTCTGACGACCACGATCCTTCGCCATCTTCCAGGCCGTTCGTTTTCCACAGGGGTGGCGCCGGTTTGGCACCCATCCACAGGCCGGCGGCCCTGCTGGCCCGGCTGGCGCGCCGTGTTCAGGGTTGGCACATGCCACCAACCACGATGAGCAGGGTCGAGGCATTGGCAGAGGCCCAGCTCGGTGTTCTGACCCGTGCGCAGTGTCTCGGCCTGGGTATGACTTCCGGCACCATCAGATGGATGGTGGACTCGAGGCGCTGGCAGAGGGTGCACCTCGGCGTGTACGCGACGCACCTGGGCCCGCTCGGCTGGCGCGCTCGCGTCAGTGCGGCGGTCCTGTGCTGCGGCGAGGGGGCCGTGGCCTCGCACGGCACCGCCGCCCGGCTGCATGGGCTGGTCGACCAGGATCCCGACGGCATCGAGGTGTTGATCCCGGCCAGCCGCCGGGTCGCGGGACCAGCCAGGATCCGGCTGGCGACCTGTGTCGACGTCGCTGAGCGAACAGCGCCTTCCGGATGGCCGTCCAGGACGAGCGTCGAGGACACCGTGCTGGACCTGGCCGAGCGCGGCGACGCCGACAACGCGATCGCCTGGCTGGCCAAGGCGTGCCAGCGACGCCGGACGACCACCGCACGCCTGGCAGCTGCCCTGGACAGGCGCGCGCGTCACCGCTGGCGTGGGCTGCTGGCCGACGCGCTCGGTGATCTGGCCGAAGGTGTGGAGAGCGTGCTCGAGTACCGCTACGTCCGACGGGTCGAGCGGCCGCACGGGCTGCCCAAGGCTCGGCGCCAGCTGGTCGTCATCTCTGCAGGCCGTCGCCGCCGCACCGACAACGAGTATGAGCCCTTTGGCGTCATCGTGGAGCTGGACGGCCGGCTCGGTCACGAGGGTGAGGGGGTCTTTCGTGACCGCGCCCGGGATAACGGGACGACGGTCAGCGGCAAGGCCTCGCTCCGCTTCGGCTGGGCCGACGTCGACACCTCGCCCTGCGAGGTGGCTCAGGACGTGGCGGCGCTGCTGTGGTCTCGGGGGTGGCGAGGCACGCTGACCCGCTGTGGAGCCGGCTGCCGGGTCCTGTCAGGAACAGCCTGAAGGATCGTGGCTGCTCTGACGACCACGATCCTTCGCCCTGTCCAGCGGCGGGCCGATAACGGTTAGGCTCGAAACCGTGGTAGACGCACCGATCGGCATCTTTGACAGCAGCTTCGGCGGGCTGACCGTTGCCCGTGCCGTGCTCGACCAGCTGCCCCACGAGTCACTGGTCTATCTGGGCGACACCGCCCGGGCGCCGTACGGCCCCCGACCCATCGCCGAGGTCCGCAAGTACTCCCTCGAGTGTCTGGACCGGCTGGTTGACCGCGGGGTGAAGGCCCTGGTGATCGCCTGCAACTCAGCGTCGGCCGCGGTGCTCCATGATGCGCGCGAGCGCTACGCCGTCCCCGTCGTCGAGGTGATCCGTCCCGCGGTGCGTCGAGGCGTGTCGGCCACTCGTAACAACAAGGTCGGGGTCATCTCCACGCAGGCGACGCACCAGAGCAAGGCGTACGTCGACTCGTTCGCAGCCGCCCCGCAGATCACGGTCATGAGCCGGCCCTGCCCGCGGTTCGTCGAGTTCGTCGAGTCCGGGGTCACCTCTGGCGATGAGCTGCTGGCCGTTGCCCACTCCTATCTCGACCCGATCATCGCCCAGGGCGTCGACACGCTGATTCTCGGCTGCACGCACTACCCCCTGCTGACCGGCGTCATCTCCTACGTGATGGGCCAGGACGTCACCCTGGTGTCCTCGGCCGAGGAGACGGCCAAGGACGTGTTCCGCTTGCTCGCCGATGCCCGGGCGCTGCGCCCCGACGACCTCCCGGCGCCGCACCACGAGTTCCTGACGACGGGTGACCCGCAGGAGTTCGAGCGTCTGGCCCGCCGGTTCCTCGGCCCAGAGGTCGTGCGCGCCAGTGCCGAGCCGGTGGTGGCGGCTGGGGCGCGGTGAGGCTGACCATCGTGGGCTGCTCCGGCTCGTTCGCCGGACCACGCTCGCCCGCGTCCTGCTACCTGGTCCAGGCCGAGCACGAGGGCCGGGGCTGGAACCTCGTGCTCGACCTCGGCAACGGCGCTCTGGGTGGGCTCCAACGACACATCGACCCGATGAGCATCGACGCCGTGGTCCTCAGCCATCTGCACTCCGACCACTGCCTCGACCTCTGCGGCCTCTACGTGATGCAGAAGTACTCACCCGATCCCGCCTCGCACGGCCGGACCCCGGTCCATGGCCCTCGAGGCACTGGCGAACGGATGGCCCGCGCCTATGACACGACGCCACCCGCCGGCCTCGAGAGTGAGTTCGACTTCATTGAGCTGGCCGATCGCTCGGCGGTACGGATCGGGCCCTTCACCCTCACGCCTTTTCGGGTCAACCACCCCGTCGAGGCCTACGGCTTCCGGGTCGAGGCCAACGGCAAGGTGCTTGCCTACACCGGTGACACTGACACCTGTGATGCCCTGGAAGTGTTGTGCCACAACGCATCTCTGGTCCTGGCCGACTCAGCGTTCATCGATGGTCGAGACGTTGCACGGGGGATCCACCTGTCGGGAAGCCGGGCGGCTCAGGCCGCGGTCGACGCCGGGGGAGTGCAGCGGTTGATGCTCACGCACATCCCCCCGTGGAACGACCCGGCCGTATGCCGTGCGCAGGCTGCCGCGCTCTGGCCCGGCCACGTCGAGCTCGCCGAGGCAGACGCCGTACACGACCTGTGAGCCTGAGCGCCTAGCCTTGGGCGCATGACTCGACACGATGCCCGCGCCAACGACCAGCTCCGCGACATTGTGATCACCCGCAACTGGCTCGACCACGCCGAGGGCAGTGTCCTGGTGGAGTTCGGACGAACCCGAGTGCTGTGCGCGGCGTCGTTCACCCAGGGTGTGCCGCGCTGGCGCAAGGGCAGCGGCGAGGGCTGGGTCACCGCCGAGTACGCCATGCTGCCGAGGGCCACGAACACCCGCTCCGACCGCGAGTCGGTCAAGGGCCGCATCGGCGGACGCACCCACGAGATCTCGCGCCTGATCGGCCGCAGCCTGCGCGCTGTGATCGACACCAAAGCGTTGGGAGAGAACACGATCGTCCTCGACTGCGACGTTCTCCAGGCTGACGGGGGCACCCGGACGGCCGCGATCACCGGCGCCTACGTGGCCCTCGCCGATGCCATCGAGACCGGGCGCCGCACCGGCGCCATCGGCAGGACCGCCCAGCCGCTCAAGGGCTCGGTGGCCGCGGTCAGCGTCGGCGTGGTCAAGGGCGTGCCGGTTCTTGACCTGGACTACCCCGAGGACTCGAGCGCCGAAACCGACATGAACGTCGTGCTGACGGGGACGGGCGCCTTCGTCGAGATCCAGGGGACCGCCGAGACCGAGCCGTTCGACCGTGAGCTGCTCGACGCACTGCTCGACCTGGCCACCACCGGTTGCGCCGAGCTCACCAGGCTGCAGCTGGCAGCCCTCTCGGGCATCACTGAGGTCACTGCGTGAGGCGGGTCGTCCTGGCCACCCGCAACGCTCACAAGGTCGGAGAGCTCAAGGAGATCCTCGACGACCTGATCGGCGAGCTCGACCTTGAGATCGTCAGCGTCGGCGAGCTCCCCGACGTTGCTGACGTGGTCGAGACCGGCGTGACCTTCGCCGAGAACGCCACGCTCAAGGCCGTCGGCACTGCTCGGGCGACGGGGTTGCCCGCCCTTGCCGACGACTCAGGTCTGGTGGTTGACGTCCTGGGCGGTTCGCCCGGTGTCTTCAGCGCGCGCTGGGCCGGAACCCATGGCCAGGACCGGGCCAACCTCGACCTGCTGCTGGCCCAGCTCTCCGACGTGCCTGACGAACACCGTGCCGCGGCGTTCGTGTGTGCCGCGGCGTTGGCGCTGCCGGACGGCACCGTGGTGGTTCGAGAAGGCCGTATGTCGGGCACGCTGGCCCGGGCACCGCAGGGCGATAACGGGTTCGGCTACGACCCGATCCTCGTGGTCGACGGTGACGGGCGGACGGCGGCCGAGCTGAGCCCCGAGGACAAGAACGCGATCTCCCACCGCGGCAAGGCCTTTCGCGCGCTCAGGGGCGACCTACGCGCCCTCTTTGCCGACCGTTAGTACCTTGTCATCCCCATCAGTACAAAATCACGGCGTCGCGTGACACGCTGGTCGGATGAGACGATCCTGGTCGGCCTTCGCCGGCATCGTGGCGGGCATCCTGACGCTCGGCGTGGCCACGCTGCTGGCCGGGGTGATGACCAGAACGGGTCTCTCGAGCGGTACACCCTCACCCGTGGTCGCCGTCGGTGGCACGTTTGTCGACCTCACCCCGCCCTGGTTGAAGGACTTCGCGGTCTCGACCTTCGGCACCAACGACAAGCTGGCCCTGTTCGCCGGGATGGCGCTTGTGCTTGCCGCGGTCTGTGCGGTCATCGGCGTCCTGGGGTCACGGCGGCCGGCCGCCGGGTTGGTGGCCTTTGCCGTGGTGGGCTCCATCGGCGCGCTGGCAGTGGTGACCCGGCCCCGATCGGGCAGCTTGGACATTTTGCCGACCATCATCGGCGCCGCTGCCGGCCTCTGGGCGTTGTCCACCTTGTGGCAGCAGGGAGCCCGGAGCGCCGACGGCAGCGCGGTCGACCGGCGGCGCTTCCTCCTTGCGGGTGCCGGGGTCGCGGCTGCTGCCGCCACAGCGGCCGCGTTCGGTCAGTCATTGGGGCAGCAGGCCGCTCAGGCAGCTCGATCCCGTTCTGCGATCAAGCTTCCCAAGGCCGCCAAGCCGGTCGTTGTCCCGGCCGGCGCGCAGCTCGACGTCAAGGGCATCACGCCGTACATCATGGACAACGCCGGCTTCTACCGCATCGACACGGCCCTGGTGGTGCCCCAGGTGGACACGGCCGACTGGTCGCTGAAGGTTCACGGGATGGTCGAGCAGGAGGTCACCATCGACTGGGCGACCCTGCTCACGAAGCCGATGCAGGAGGCGCTCGTCACGTTGATGTGTGTCTCGAACGAGGTGGGGGGCGACCTCACCGGCAACGCGGTCTGGACCGGATGGCCGGTGCGCGAGCTGCTCAGGATGGCGGGACCC
>JANOHS010000208.1:0-3509 GCA_031406655.1 Micrococcales bacterium | reverse complement strand
TCGGCTTTGACCGTCACGACGGTCAGAGTGTGGCCAAGGACATCGTGCACGTCCCGGGCCACCCGCTCCCGCTCGGCCACCAGCGCCATCTCCGCGACGAACTCCTGGTGTTCCGTGCCGCGCTGTTCCAGCACCCGGATGACGGCGGTGGCCACGCCCACCATCAGCAGGGTCGGGATGAAGAACCAGGTCTCCCCGAGCTCCCCCATGGCCAGCGGCATCAGGACGGCGACGGCGACGGCGACTCCGCCGATGCCCAGCGCTGCTGCCCAGGGCAGGCTGAACATCGCGAAGGCGATCAGGAAGGTCACCATGCCCAAGGCGTTGAGCCCGATCACGAGGGAGGTGGCCAAGGTCAGCGAGAGCAGCACCGCGAGGCAGCGCCAGCCCAAGCGGTTGACCTGCGCCCACGTCTCGGCCCGCCCGATCCGGATGAAGCCGTAGACGTAGACGGCGGCGAAGGTGAGGATCGCGGCGATGGCGAACGAGCGCCATACCCATGAGGTTTCGACGGTGAACACCGACGTCAGGGGGAACATCAGGAACACCAGCCAGATGGCGCCCATCACCCAGCCGTACCGCTCCCAGGGGTTTTGGATGTCACGGGTGCCCCTGACCGGCTGGGGCTCCGGGGTTTGGGTCATTGCCTGGCCCGTCCTCGACGAACCAGCCCGATCGCCAACAGCGAGAAGATCACGGCCCACACTGACACATTGAGCAACGGAACCCAGAGTGCTTCGTGGGTGATGGTGCCGTCCGAGGTGTTGACCAGGGAGCCCTCGGTCAGCGGGTAGCGGGCCAACGACACGTAGCCATAGAGCGGGGTGAACTTGGCCATGGTCAGCAGTGTGCCGGACAACGGAAAGAAGATGTTGCCCATGAAGGCCAGGATCACGAGCGAACCACTGGCAGCGCTGACCGCGGCCTCGGAACGGAAGGCCAGGCCGCATACCAGCCCGTAGAGCGCGAAGACGGCCGCGCCAGCCAGGACGACCAGGGCGCTGAGTGCCCACGCGGCACCCGAGCCCTCGGCGCCGGTCAGGCTCCCGACCACATAGATAAGGGTGATGGGGATCGCGGCCACGGTGACGGCCACGACGGCTTTCATGAGCACGTAGCCGCCGTCGCGCATCGGTGTGAGTCCGAGCTGGCGACCCCAGCCCTGCATCCGCTCGACCGCAGCCATCCCGCCGATGCCGGTGGTGGCCGTGACTGCGCCGTATGCCGCCATCGAGATCATGACGTACATCGCCACGTTGCCGTTGCCGGCGTTCTCGGTGCCGAACGCCTGGGCAGCCCCGAAGATCAGGTAGAAGAACGCCGGGAGCACGGCGATGAAGAACATGCTGACGTAGTTACGAACGACCCGGCGCAGCTCCAGTCCGGTGAATGTGGCATTCATCGGGCCACCTCCTGTCCGGTCAAGGCGCCCCGATCGGGCGCGGCGGTGATGGTCATGAAGGCGGTTTCCAGTGAGCCACTTGCGATCTCCAGGTTGCTGGCGCCCAGCTCGCCGAGCAGCGCATGGGCTACTGCGTCGGAGTCCCCTGAGGTCACCGTGACCCGGTGGCCCTGGGTGGTCGCCTCTATCACCTGCGGCATGCTGCGCAGTCGGGCCAGGACCTGAATGGCGCCGGTCTGCGGCAGGTCGGCGGTGACGGTCCGGCCGGTGGCCTGAGACCGGATCTGTGCCGTGGGGCCGTCGGCCACGACCTGCCCGCCGGCGATCATCACGATCCGCTCGGCGAAGGCGTCTGCCTCCTCCAGGTAGTGCGTGGCGAAGACGACCGTGCGCCCTGCGTCGGCGTCGGCGTGCATGGTGTCCCAGAACTCGCGGCGGGCCGAGACGTCCATCCCGGCGGTCGGCTCGTCCAGCACGAGCAGGTCGGGATCGGGCAGCAGGGCCAGGGCGAAGCGCAGCCGCTGCTGCTCGCCGCCGGAGCACTTGGAGACCTTCCGCCGCGCCAGGGGCGTCAGTCCGGCGCGGGAGATGACCTCCTCGACCCCGGCGTGCTCGGAAAACGTGGAGGCGATCAGCTGCACGGTCTCGCGCACGGTGATGTCATGCAGCAGGCCGCCGGTCTGCAGGACGGCAGAGACGCGACCGGCCATGACGGCTTGGCGCGGCTCGGCCCCGAAGACGGCGGCGGTCCCGGCCGAGGGAGTCGTCAGGCCGAGCACCATGTCCAGGGTCGTCGTCTTCCCGGCGCCGTTCGGGCCCAGGACGGCAACGACCTCGCCGGGGTTGATGGTCAGGCCGATCCCGTCGACCGCACGGACCAGTTGGCCGCCGGTCGACCGGAACGTCTTGACGAGACCGCGCAGCTCGATGGCCGCAGGTGTGTTTGTGTTGGTGTGCATACCGGTAATGCTCCTGGGCGCGGCGGCCAGCGCGGCAGCGGCGGATGTCACCAGCCTGCGGTGACATCCGTCACCGGTCCAAATGGTCAGACCCCAGACGAGGATCGGGTCACCGCCGTGGTCCGATCTTGTCGGTGGCCACTGGCGCGACCAGGTCAGCGAGCCGGATGAGCAGATCTGCACTGTGACGTAGACGGCGAACCGCGAAGATGACCAGCATCCATGGTCCCGATGGCCGCCGCTGCAGGTTGGATACTCCCGTCCGTTCTTCGCCCCAAAGCCGCAAACCTAGGGATTGTGTCGGCCCCAAAGCCGCAAACCTAGGGGTCGTGCCAGTTCGTAGTCAGGGTGGCGACCATGTCGTAATGACGCCGAAGTTCATCCGTTGTGTGTCGGGCCAGCTCCAGGTTCGACTGGTGAGGGCCGGCGAGCCAGTCTTGACCCAGACGCCCGTCGACCGGTTCCTCTCCTCGCCGCAACGCGTGGATGTAGGCATGATCGGCGGCCAGGCGGGCCGCTACCTCGGGATCCTCGGCAAGGGCGCCGTGGCCGGGGACCACGACATCGACGTGCCCGGCAGCCTCACCTAGCCGGTCGAGTGCCGTCTCGTAGGCGCCCACCTGATCGGGGCGACGAGGGACCCACTCGCTCTGCCGGACCAGACGCCGTCGGCCACTCATTCAGCGTGGGAGGGAGAGCCCCTGCAGCCAGGCCTGCCAGGCCGGCTCCTCGCGCCGCACGTAGTCCGCCGCGTCGGCGGAGAACAGGTACGCCCGCACGCCCGCCGTTGCCTTGCCGTCGCCCTGGCCGTACGCGAAGACGCTGAGCATCCCGGGCACCGGCGCGGTGAGCCGGACCAGCGCCTGCCGCTCGCCGACACGCTCGACCGTGCCGGTGACGCCGCGCACCTCGACCGTCGCGCCCTCGTCGCCCAGCCCGAGCGCGTCGTGCAGGGTCGACCAGAGCGCCTCCGCGTCGCCGGCATGGGAGGCGGTGACCTCCAGCTGCGTGGCCTCCTGGCCGGGGATGTGCGCCAGGTAGAGGCGCATGTTGTCGAAGAACGGCATCCAGCTGGATCCCATGTCGTCCCAGAACTCCGACTCCCAGGCGGCGCCGGTCCCGAAGCCGCTGCTGGTGACGCGCACGAC
>JANOHS010000204.1:0-6101 GCA_031406655.1 Micrococcales bacterium | reverse complement strand
GCCGGGGCGACTTTCAAGCTGGTCGTCAATGGTAAGGAAGTCGCTGGCGACCGAGTCGGCAAGATGCTCTGTGAGGGCGTCGAGGATCAGGCAGCTCTCGAGGAGATTTTGTGCCGGGTCCGTGAGCGCGCAGTCGTCCACCTCGGTGCGACCGTGGTGCGGATGACCATCGGGAGCGCGTTCGTCCCAGCTGGTGAGGTGACGCGCCTCGACGACCTGGTCCCTGTCGCCGATGCCGACATGTACCGCCGCAAGGTGGCTGCGCGGCAATGAGGAGCTCGCGGTCCGCACACGGGAGGATCTGCTCGTGAGGCATCCCCGCTCCACTCCCGCTCCACTCCCGCTCTGCCGCTGCTCGCGCTGATCGTCCTGCTCGTCGCCACCGGGCTGCCCGAGCTGACGGCGTTGGCGGCCGAGGTGCAGCGGCTGTCCGGGTCCGGCCGCTACGAGACGGGCGCGGCGGTAAGCGCGTCCTTCTTCGACCCCGGGGTGCGTCGCAGCTGCCATCAACGAGATGGTGGAGGCCGCGACCAGCGCGGAAGCCAAGCCTGCGGGGTCGACGAAGACGAGCCCGGACGACGACGATGAGGATGGGGCTGGAGCGCTTGCAAAGGTTGGGGTAATGGCGCGGTAATGGCACGGCAGCCGATTTCGGACGCCGCCGGGCACTGTCTCCACATTGGAGATAGTGTCCGGTTCGCTTCTGTGGCAACGCTTTTCGCGTGTGGAGCGGGTGACGGGAATCGAACCCGCACTGTCAGCTTGGGAAGCTGATGTTCTACCATTGAACTACACCCGCCGGCGCACTGGCCGGCATACGGCCGCTGCGCGATCGGAAGTCTAACCGACAGTTGTGGAGCGGCAGAGTCCACGTCGGGTGCGTAGCCGGTACCGTGGCCGCGTGCTGCTTTCAGACCGTGACATCAGGGCCGAGATCGACGGCGGGCGGGTGCGCCTCCAACCGTATGACGAGTCGATGGTCCAGCCGTCGAGCATCGACGTGCGACTGGACAAGTTCTTCCTCCTGTTCGACAACCACAAGTACCCCTTCATCGACCCTGCCGAGGACCAGCCAGACCTCACTCGAATGATCGAGGTCGAGCGCGACGAGCCGTTCATCCTGCATCCGGGGGAGTTCGTGCTGGGATCGAGCTTCGAGGTCGTGACGCTGCCCGACGACCTCGCCGCGCGGCTCGAGGGCAAGTCATCCCTGGGCCGGCTCGGTCTGTTGACCCACTCCACGGCCGGATTCGTCGATCCCGGGTTCAGCGGTCACGTCACGCTGGAGCTGTCCAACGTTGCCACCCTGCCGATCAAGCTCTGGCCCGGCATGAAGGTCGGCCAGCTCTGCTTCTTCAGGCTATCCAGCCCGGCCGAAAACCCTTACGGCAGCGCGAAGTACGGTTCCCGCTACCAGGGGCAGCGTGGTCCCACCGCCAGTCGTTCCTTCCAAAACTTCCACCGCACCGACGTCTAGGGCGCTCCAGCAAGATCACAGGTCTGCCCCATACTCTGGCCGTATGCCCCGCGTGCCCCACTTGCGCATTACCGGTGACAACCTGATCGTCGAGGCCGTCGTACTGCTCCTGCATGGCGGCACGCCGGATAGCTTTGTCCCTGTTCGAGCGTACGATCCCGCAGTCCTGCGCATGCTTCCGTTTGGTCGCAGCGTGGTTCGCGCAGGACGGGAACGAATCGCCCTGGCAACACTTCGGTACGCCGTGCGCGGATGGAATGGAGTGCAGCAGTCGCCACTGGAGGACGCGCGGTGGGCCATCGACCAGATAGGCGAGCGTTTCGGCGATCTGCCGATCGGCCTGATCGGGCACTCCATGGGTGGGAGGGTTGCGCTTCGGGTGGCCGACCACGTCGGGCGCAGCGGCGGAGTGCGTAGCGCGGCGGCGTTGGCGCCCTGGCTGCCCGACGGTGAGCCCGCTCCCGCCCTGGATCATCAGATGCTGCTTCTGGCACACGGCACCGCGGATCGAACGACCGACCCCGTCCGGACCTTCGAGCTCGCTGCGAAGCTCGCTGCTGAGGGATATGACGTCGAGCTCGCGAAGTTCCCCGGAGCCCGTCACTCCATGCTGTTCCCGGCCAGACCTTGGCATGACCTGGTCGCCGGATTTATGACGCGGACGCTGCTGGCGCCAGCGACGGATGGTCCAGAAGCTGATCAGCCGCACTGAAAAAATCGGGCTCGAGGTCACGATCGGCTACCCCTCTCGGAAGTCCGGAGCACGTCTCGAAAGCCTCGGCCAGCACTCCCGTGACCTGCGTCCCTCTCCATCGGATCGCCCGTATAGCGCAGACGAGCTCCACCGCCAGCAGCCGCCGATAGGAAGTGACAGACGGCGAAAACCTTGAAGCTGCAACGCTGGCGAAACTCGCATTGTCCTCGACACCCGCCGAGATGCTGATCGTCTGCACACTCGCCGGGGACGAGGCATGGTCACGGATCGATGCCATTGCCGACCCCGCGACATACTCCGCGATCGATGCCTTGTGTCGCAAGCAGGTTCGTCATCTCGTCGGCCACGCGGATGGCCCCGGGGAACGGTGTCACCGTCCGGACCGCAGGCCCGACCGCCTCGAGATTGGCTTTCAACTCAACCCATGACAGAGCGCAGACGGTTAAGGCGACGTGCGAAAGATGCTGCAGGTCAGGGCAACCCAGTGCTCCCTCGGCGAGCGTGAAGGCGTGGCTGGACATCAGAGGCAGCGCATCGACCGAACGCAAGGCATAGCTCTGGCGGCGCTCGCCGTTAGCCCGCGGTCGTTCGCCCAGAAGGGTCATCCCGACTTCAGCGAGAGCGGTGGGGTCGCTGGTGCCCAGAGCGCCATAGCGATGCACCTGGGGGAGATCGTCCTCCGGGCCGTCCGCCAGGTCGACGAGGGCGAGGGCCAGGTCGATGTCGGCGCCCGAATCCCGGCGAGGGGCTGGTTTGCCCGGATTGTCAGGGCGCAACGGATGCTCCTGGGAGTGAGGCAGTCGTCCCAACCCGCTGCGTGTGAGCGCAGGATGGCCAAGCCATGGTCGGTCGGGGCGTCGTCCGTGGTGGCTTGGTCCCGGTTGGCGCCGACTCCGGTGTCCCGTCCATACAGCGGACGGACACCGGCGATCCGCTCAGCGGTCTGCTGACCGTCAATGGCCCGCAGGCGCGCGGGCTCATCCACCAACCGGATTGCGCCGGAAGTGATCTGGCGCAGGGAAGGCAATGTCAGCGTCCTGCCATCGATTGTTACGGGGCGATAACGACCTTCCGGGGGTGCCTGGATGTCTGCCATGCCTTCTGATTCTGTCGGTCATCTCGGTTAGGTTTGTTGACATGATCCGGTTTGACGCGGTCTCGAAGCGATATCCGGATGGCACCTTGGCCGTGGATGAGCTGACGTTCGAGGCGCCCACCGGCCAGATCACCGTTCTTGTCGGGCCGTCCGGGTGTGGCAAGACAACGTCGCTGCGCATGATCAACCGGATGACTGAGCCCACTGGCGGCCGGATCTGGATCGACGACCAGGACCCGGGGCAGATGGACCAGGCCAAGTTACGGCGCGGCATCGGTTACGTCATCCAGCACGCCGGTCTCTTTCCGCACCGTACCGTCGCCGCCAACATCGCCACCGTTCCCTTGCTTATCGGTTGGGACAGACGCAAAGCCGAAGCTCGAGCCCTTGAGCTGCTCGAGCGGGTGGGCCTGCCGGCAAGCTTTGCCAACCGCTATCCCGCGCAGCTCTCCGGTGGCCAGCAGCAACGGGTCGGAGTCGCGCGTGCCCTCGCCGCGGACCCTCCCGTGATGCTCATGGATGAACCATTCAGTGCCGTGGACCCCATCGTGCGTGAGCAGCTCCAGGATGAGTTCCTGCGTCTGCAAAGCGATCTGGGCAAGACCATCGTCTTCGTCACGCATGACATCGAGGAGGCCATAAAGCTCGGTGACCAGGTAGCGGTATTGCGGGTCGGTGGCCAGCTGGCTCAGCTGGCCGACCCGGCATACCTGCTGGCACACCCCGTCGATGACTTCGTCGCCGACTTCGTCGGACGTGACCGCGGCTACCGCGCTCTGAGCTTCCAAGCCTCCCCTCAGTTCAGGCTCACCAGGGAGCCGACGGTGCAGCTGGGGGCGACTCCGGCGCAGGCAGCGCAGGCCGCCCGCGACGGTTGGGTCCTGGTTATCGACGCAGATCGGCACCCACTCGGCTGGATCGAACCCGATCGGATCACGGCGCCGGTCCGATCCGAGATGCTGCATCGCGGTGGCACCGTGGCCACGGAAGGCGGGTCGCTGCGTAACGCCCTCGATGCCGCCCTGTCCTCGCCGAGTCGCCGTGGGGTCATTGTTGATGACACGGGCGCGATGTTGGGCACCGTTCGTGCTCATGAGGTTCTGGCTGAGATCGAGGAGCGCACCCGGCCAGAGCTACAGCACGAGAACATCCAACCCGAGGATCTCGAGCGGGTTGAGGAAGCTCCCGCGTGACCTGGTTGCAGGACCACCTCCTGGACGTGTTGAGCCTGGCGGGCCAGCACCTCTATCTCGCCGGCCTGCCGCTCGTTCTTGGACTGTCTATTGCCTTACCGCTCGGCTGGCTGGCGCGCCGATATCGGGTGCTCTATCCGTTCTTGATCGTCGGCACCGGGCTGCTCTATACGATCCCGTCCTTGGCTCTGTTCATCATGTTGCCGTTGCTGCTCGGCACAAAGATTCTTGACCCGAACAACGTTGTCGTTGCCATGACCATCTACACCGTCGCGTTGCTCGTGCGCACGGTCGCGGACGGCCTCGGCTCGGTGCCCGATGCGGTCACTCAGTCAGCAACAGCCATGGGCTACAAGCCAGTTCGCCGGTTTACCTCGGTCGAGCTACCCCTCGCCGTTCCGGTGATATCGGCAGGGCTGCGCGTTGCCGCGGTCAGCAACGTGAGCATCGTCAGCGTGGCTGCGCTCATCGGCGTCTCCCAGCTCGGGTCGCTGTTCACCGACGGTTTCCGCCGGGCGTTCATTGACCCGATCGTCGTCGGGGTTGTCGCGTGCGTGTCGTTGGCGCTGCTGTTCGACGGGGCGATCCTCGTGGTCACTCATCTGGTGACGCCCTGGCAGCGTGCAGACGAGGCAACGCCGTGATCAACCGCATACTCTCGTGGCTGGCCGACGGCGCCCACTGGCAAGGTGAGGACGGCATCCTGCGCCGGGTCTCCGAACACATGGAGTACTCCCTGGCTGCGGTCCTGATCGCTGCTCTGATCGCAATCCCTTTGGGCCTGTACATAGGCCACACCGGTCGGGCCCGCTTTCTCGTGGTCAACGCTGTCGGTGCGGCGCGCGCGGTCCCCTCCCTGGGCCTGTTGTTTCTGGCCGTCCTCTGGCTCGGGCCCAGACTCAGCGGAGACATCGCTTTCCTGGCGCCCACCGGTCTGGTGCTGGTCGTCCTTGCCATGCCGCCGATCCTGGCCGGCGCGTATGCCGGTGTGGAGGCGGTCGAGCCGGCGGTGCGAGATGCGGCCAAGGGTATGGGGATGCGCGGCCCCGAAGTGCTGCGTCACGTTGAGCTTCCGTGTGCCATGCCACTGATCGTGTCCGGGATTCGCTCGGCGATGTTGCAGGTCATCGCGACCTCCACGATCGCCGCGGTCGTCGGCCTCGGCGGTCTGGGCCGGCTCCTCATCGACGGCCTCGCTGTCAGGGACACGCCGCAGACGGCTTCGGGCGCAGTGCTCGTCGCCACTCTGGCCCTGATCGTGGACATGGTTCTTTCGCTGGTTCAGCGTTCGGTCGTATCCCGGGGCCTGACGGGAAGATATGGCAAGGTCGAGTCTGTTGAAGCCGAAACCGGGGCGGCGTTCCCGGCACCGGCGCTGTAGCACAGCGCCCCAGACCCCAAATCTGAAAGAGAGATCATGAATCGCACCAAGATCGCCTTCGCGCTGAGTGCTTCGGCAGTGATGCTCGCCGTCGCGGCTTGCGGCTCCGGCTCGAACGACCCTCTCGCATCGGGCGGGTCAACCGACAGCGCCGACGCCGGCACGATCATCGTGGGGTCCGCTGACTTCCCCGAGAGTGCCTTGCTCGCCGAGATCTATGCAGGTGCCCTGACCGCCAA